>JANMBR010000174.1:0-3469 GCA_031360505.1 Acidobacteriota bacterium | reverse complement strand
CGCCGCGTGATCCGGGAAGCGGCCGAGTCGCTGGGCATCCTGCCCGCCTCGATTCTGCCGCTCTACGAGGCCCGTGGCCGCGGCGAGTTCTCGGGCTTCACCGTCCCCGCGATCAACGTACGCATGATGTCCTACGACACGGCGCGCGCGGCCTGCCGGGCCGCCGCGGCGATCGGCGCGGGCACGGTGATCTTCGAGATCGCCAGGAGCGAGATGGGCTACACCGAGCAGCGTCCCGCCGAGTACGCCGCCGTCATTCTCGCGGCGGCGATCCGCGAGGAGTGGGAGGGCCCGCTCTTCCTGCAGGGTGACCACTACCAGACGAACCCGAGGAAAATGAAGGAGAGCGCCGAGAAGGAGATTGGCGCCATCGAGGCGCTGATCGAGGAATCGATCCCGGCGGGCTTTCTCCAGATCGACATCGACACGTCCACGCTCGTGGACCTCTCGAAGGCGACGCTCGACGAGCAGCAGCGCGTCAATGCCGACCTCTGCGCGCGGTTCACGAAGTTCATCCGCGCGCACGAGCCCAAGGCGATGCCCATCTCGGTCGGCGGCGAGATCGGCGAGGTCGGCAAAGAGAATTCGACCCCCGAAGAGTTCCGCGCCTACATGAACCTCTACAAGAAGGCCCTGGGCCCGGGCACCGGCGTCGCGAAGGTCTCCGTCCAGACGGGCTCGTCGCACGGCGGCGTCGTGGCGCCGGACGGCTCGGTCGAACGGGTCGCGATCGACTTCAACGTCATCCAGGCGATCTCGAAGGTCGCGCGCGAGGAGTACGGACTGGCCGGAGCCGTACAGCACGGCGCCTCGACGTTGCCGCCCGAATACTTCGGGCACTTCCCCGACCACGACTGCGCCGAGATCCACCTCGCGACCGATTTCATGAACACCGTCTACGACCATCCTGCGTTCCCCTATCCCCTGAAGCGTGAGATCGAGCGGTGGCTCGACGAGAATGCCGCGGAGGAGCGCAAGCGGGGCGAGACACAGGAGCAGTTTCTCTACAAGACTCGCAAGAAGGCGATCGGCCCCTACAAGGAACAGGTCTGGAACCTTCCCGAGGGGACGCGGTCGGCGATCCGCGACACGCTCCAGAAGAAGTTCGCGTTCCTTTTCGGAAAGCTGCGGGTGCACGACACGCGCGAGATCGTCCGCAAGTACGTCAGGCCGGTGTCGGTGCATGCCGAGGCGCTCGCGGGCGGCCCGCGCGGCGGCTTCGTGCGCGACGACCAGGCGGGAGACTAGAAGGAATGGCTGCGAAAGCGAGGGGGGCGCGGCTGCCGGCTCGAATGACCGCCGTCGTGAAGACGAAGGCGGCGCCGGGCCCGTCGGCGACCGAGATCCGCCAGGTCCCGGTCCCGAAGCCCGGGCAGGCGGAGGTGCTGATCCGGGTTCTGGCGACTGCAATCTGCGGCTCGGACAAGCACATCTACCAGTGGGACGCCTCGATGGCCGGCATGTTCAAGCCGCCGCGCACCTATGGCCACGAGTTCTGTGGCGAGATCGTCGCGTTCGGCCCGGGCGGCAAGCGGCCGCACCTCGAGGTCGGCCAGTACGTCTCGGCCGAGATGCACGTCACCTGCGGCGCGTGCCGCCCCTGCCGCACCGGACGCCGCCACATCTGCGAGAACACGAAGATCCTCGGCGTGCACGGCGATGGCTGCTTTGCGCAGTACGTCGTCGTGCCGGCCTTCAACGTCGTCCCGCTCGACCGCGCGATGATTCCGCCGAAGGTCGGAGCCTTCCTCGACGCGCTCGGCAACGCGGTGCACACGACCCAGGTGACCGACCTTTCCGGCAAGTCCGTAGCGGTCCTCGGCTACGGGCCCATCGGCGCAATGTGCGCCGAGATTGCCCGGATCTCCGGGGCCTCCCGCATCGCGATCACGGAGGTCAACGGCCTCGCCGCGGCCCACGCCCGCAAGTGGGCCAAGGCGCGCGGCCTGAAACAGGTCACCGTCATCGAGATCCCGCGGACGAAGGACCCCGTCGGCAGCCTCGTGGAAGCAACCGGTGGCGGCGCCGACGTCGTCCTCGAACTCTCCGGCGCCGAGTCCTCGATCAACCTCGGCCTCGCGGCCGCCCGTCGCGGCGCGGTCCTCTCCATGCTCGGCATCCCGCGCGACAAGGCCGTCACCATCCGCGACTACACGAACGACTTCGTGTTCAAGGGCCTCACCATCCACGCCATCATCGGCCGCCGCATCTTCGACACCTGGATCAAGATGACGGACCTCTTCCGCGCCGGCCTCGACGTCGAGGACCTCGTCACCAACGAATTCGAGGGGCTCGAGAAGTTCCACGAAGCGATGGAGCTGCTGGACGACCGGAGGGCGATGAAGGTCGTGTTCTACCCGAACGGGAAGGTGTAACGAAAAGGGGCCGCCGCGCGAATCGCGGCGACCCCGAGCCTGCCTGTGCTACTGCTTGTCGTAGACCCCGGTGTTGTTCATCGCCGTCATCTTCGGATCGGATCCCACCGTCGTGACCGTCCGGGACTTGCCGTCGGCGGAGACCACGATCGTGCCGGTCGCGACGACCTTGCCGGCCTTCTTGATGGTCATGCTCATCTTGTGGTCGTCGACCTTCGTGTACGCCCGCGAGTCGTAACCCGCACTGCCGACGACCGGGTAATCCTTGCCGTCGAACTTGCCCGTCCACTCGTTGTGCTCGGCCTTGCCGTCCTTGTCCACGCCGTCCACGGTGACCTTCACCATGTCGCCGGCGGGCGCGTAGACGACGGAGTTGTTCTTCGTCGCTCCCGGGCTGAACTTGGACTTGGCTTCGTTCAACTTCCAGGTCCCCATGTTCGCATCGGCGGCGAATGTCAGTGCGACGCCCGCAATGAACAACCCCAGAGATGCCAGGAATGTGCGCGTTTTCATGCTCTCTCCTCCTTGATTCGAAGCGAATTCTTCGAAGCTACGGCGGATTCTATTCCCGATCTCCCGCTCCCGCGACTTGCGATAGATTGCCCGCAAACCGGATCAACTGAAACGGAGCACCCATGCCCACGAGAAAGCCCCCGAAACCGGACCCGAATCAGGAGCTGACGGAGCGGCGGATCGCGGAGTTCGCCGTCGAGGAGTCGCGGCTGTCGAACGTGGCCTATCGGTTCCGGCTCGTTCCGCGCGACCGCGTCTGGAAGAACTGGGATCGGACGGAATTCGAGCCCAACCACTTCCAGGCCGTGGGCCTGGCGGCCGTCTGCCTGATGAAGGACGAAGTCGAAAAGGCGGAGCGGATCGCTTCGCGGGCGCTCGAGGAAGTGGACGGGATCCTCTTCACGGTCGAGGCGCCGGCCGACTCGATCGTGGTGCGCGGGGCGACGGGGACGATGGAGTTCGTGCGCAGGCCGACGCTCTGCGCGGAGATCATGGCCGGCAGCGCTGCAGCGTTCGACCAAGCGCTCGACGCCCTCGGCGCGGCGTTTCCGGGCGACCGGGTCGCGGGCAAGATTCTCTCG
>JANMBR010000095.1:0-9340 GCA_031360505.1 Acidobacteriota bacterium | reverse complement strand
ACGTGATTGGGCCTGCGCGCGAACCCTTTTCGCAATGAGCGGCTCTCACCCTGCGTGGAGGCCACGATGGCAACCGTGCAGGTCACCGAGAATAACTTCGCCGCGACGATTCAGAAAGGCATCGTCCTGCTCGACTTCTGGGCCGGATGGTGTGGTCCGTGCCGCACGTTCGCGCCGGTCTTCGAGGCGGCGGCGCTGCGCCACCCGGACGTCGTGTTCGGCAAGGTCGACACCGAGGCCGAGCCCGGGCTCGGCGCGGCCTTCCAGGTCCGCGCGATTCCGACGCTGATGGTGCTGCGAGATGGCGTGCTGCTGGCCGCCCAGCCTGGAGCCATGGGTGCGGCGGCGCTCGACGAGCTCGTTGCCAGGGTGAAGGCGCTCGACATGGACGAGGTGCGTCGGACCCTGGACGCGCAGGAGCCGGACGCCGACGAGGCGCATCAGCAGGAGAGGGCCTGATGTGCCGGCGAGTCGAGTGTTCGCGATGCGCGCGGCCGACCTACGCAGGCTGCGGCGCGCACGTGGAGCGCGTGTTGGGCGACGTGCCTGCCGGGCAACGGTGCCGGTGTCGCGAAGAGAAGACGAAGAGCGGCGACTCATCGACGGCCATCCGGCAACGGTCGTGGTTTCGGAACCCTTTCGGTAAGTAGTTCAGAACCCTTTTCCTTTCGCGGGGCTCATACCAGGCGTGGATAGCTGGATCGGGTTCGTTGCCTTCCTCGCCCTCTGGATCGTGGTCCAGAGGTGGTTGCTGCCGAAGCTGGGTGTGCCGACCTGAGCGGTGGCCTCGCCGCGCCGGTCGGGCGCGCAAGAAAGATCGACCGAACGAGACGATCCAAAGGAAGGATGCTCATGACAACGACGCTCGGCATTCGCAAGCCCCTCCGTGCCACGTACGACGGAGCGCTGGTCCTCGTTGCTGAGGCCCTGAAGTCGGAAGGCTTCGGCGTCCTCACGGAGATCGACGTCCAGAGCACGCTCAAGCAGAAGCTCGGCGTCGACTTTCGACGCTACAAGATCCTCGGCGCCTGCAACCCGCCGCTGGCGCACGAGGCGCTCCAGGCGGATCTCGAGGTCGGCCTCATGTTGCCGTGCAACGTGGTGGTCTACGAGGGAGATGACGGCAAGGCCGTCGTTCTGGCAATCGATCCGACCCGGACCATGGCGGCGACCGGAAACGCCAAGCTCGCGGAACTTGCCGAGACGGTCAAACAGAAGCTCACGCGCGCTCTCGCGAAGCTGGAGTGACGCGGTGCCCGCGGGGCTGAACGACTGGCCCTCCGCCGCGAATCCTTTGCCGTGGAAGTGGCTCACACCGGTCGAGACGTCGCCATGAAAAGCATGCTGCTCGCCCTGATTCTCGCCGCCGCGGCCAGCGCTTCCGAAGCCGCATCCCCAGAGCTTCTCACTCTTCGCGAGGCCGCGGCGCTGGCCGCCGGTGGCGCCCCGTCCGTGGAGAAGGCGCGCGCGGCGAGCGAAGGCGCGCGGGCGCGACAGGCTTCGGCGCGGTCGCTGCTGGGCCCGTCCCTCTTCGCGGATGCCGGCTTTCTCTCGTCGAACAACCCGGTCACCGTCTTTTCGCTGCAGCTCGAGCGGGAGCGATTCTCCGCGGAGAAGTTCTTCGCCTCCAACCCGAACGATCCTCCGTTCGCGAAGGACTGGAGCGGGTCGCTCTCCGCGGCCTGGACCGCTGACATCTTCGGCGCTGCGCGGGCCGGGGCGCGGGCGGCGCAGCGGGCTGCCGAGGCGGCCGAGCTCGGTTCAAACCGTGCCCGGGACGCAGCAGTCTTCCAGGCGATCGCTGCCTATTCGACGGCGCGCCGGGCCGAGGACGCGGTGGAAATCCTCCGCGAGCGGGAAACGGACGCGGAAAAGGATCTCGGGATAGCCGGGGCGCTGGCCGAGGAAGGCCTGACGACGGCCGCCGACCCGGCGCGGGCGCGCGCGGCCCTGGCGGAGGCGCGCGCCGACTTGGCGGGACAACGGGCGCAGCAGGACGGAGCGCGGGCGGCTCTCGGCGCCCTCATCGGGAATGAGGCCGCGGCCCGACCATTCGCACCTTTGCCGCAGCCGGTGCCCCTCCCGCCGGGCGCCGCTTCCGACCGGGCCGATGTCGCCGCGGCGATGCTCGCCGCCGGCGCCGCACGGGAGGCGGAGCGAGCCGCCGCGGCCTCACGCTGGCCGACGCTGGTCGTCACGGGACGGTACGAGGCCCACGCGCCCACGCCGGGAGGCCGATACGGCACCTCCGCGACGGTCTTCGGCGGCGTCCGCGTGCCGCTCTTCGCCTCGGGAGCGGTCGATGCCCGCGTGGCCGAGGCGAGAGCCGCGGCACACTGGGCCGAAGCGGCCGCGCGGGAGGCCAGCCGCGCGGCGCAAAGCGAGATCGTCCGGGCGCGGGCCGACTTGGTCGCGGCGGCCGCGCGGCTCGAGGCGTTCGAGCAGGCGCAGGCCGCAGCCCGCGAGGCTCGCCAGATCCAGCAGGCGCGCTACGAGGAAGGGGCCGCCCGGTTGGCCGATCTCCTCGAGGCGCGCGCCGCCGAGCTTCGGGCGCGAATGGGCGTGGTGACTGCCGCGGCCGACCGGGTCGTCGCGGAGGCGAATCTGCGGCTGGCTCTCGGCCTGCCGCCGGAGGGAGACGAGGGATGAAACGAATCCTGGCAGCACTGGCGTTTTCGGCGCTCGCCGCGGGGGGTTGCGCAAAGAAGCCGGAATCCGCACCCGCGCCAGCCGAGCGCGCGCTCGCGACGGCCAGAGTGGAGCGGCGCGACGGAGCTTCCCCGCTCGAGTTCGACGGCGCCGTCGTGGGCCGGAACGAGGCGGTGCTCGCAAGCCGGCTTGCGGCGCTGGTCGTGGAGGTCCTCGCGGTACCCGGTCAGAGAGTGCGCGCGGGGGCCGTGCTCGTGCGGCTCGAGGAGCGCGAGTCCGACACCGCCGTCGAGAGCGCGCGGGCGGCCGTCGCGGCGGCGCGATCGGAACTCGAGCGCGCGCAGAGGAACCTGTCTCGATTCGAACGGCTCGCGGGACGCAGCGCCGCGGCCCCCGTCGAGCTCGAGCGCGCGCGCCAGGACGAGGCCGCCGCGGCGGCCGGCCTCGCTTTAGCCGAGGCGCTCTCCTCCCGCGCGCAGACCGACCGCTCGCAATCGGTCCTGGTGGCGCCGTTCGACGCGGTCGTGGTCGAGAAAATGGTGTCGCCCGGCGATCTCGCGGCTCCGGGACGCCCGCTCGTGCGGCTGGCGTCGGCGAAGGGCCGCCGCGTCGAGGCGGCTCCGGGAGAGGAAGAGGCCTCGCGGCTGTCGGCCGGCGACGAAGTGGAGCTCGAGCTCGGCGGCAAGCGCCTGCGCGGGCGCATCGCGGAGATCGTCGCCGCCGTGGATCCCGCCACCCGGCGGCGCCTGGTGCGCGTGGATCTGCCTTCCGGCGTGGAGCCGGCGATCGGAACCTTCGCGCGGCTGATTCTCCCCGGGCCCAGTCAGCCGAGGCTCCTCGTTCCCGCCAATGCCGTCGTCGCGCGCGGCGGACTCGAGCTCGCCTGGGCGATCGGGGAAGACGGCCGCGTGTCGCTGCGCTACGTGAGGACGGGCCCGGCTGCCGGCGAGGGTCTCGTCGAGATCCGATCGGGCCTGGCCGCTGGCGATCGCGTCGTCATCGATCCGCCCGCCGATCTCGAGGCGGGCACGCGGATCAAGTCGTGACACCCGATTCGAAAAGCCGCATCGCGTCCGAACGGGAACGGCTCGGCATCGCCGGCCGCCTCGCGGGCGCGTTCATGGATTCGAAGCTGACGCCGCTTCTCGTTCTTTTTGCCGTGGCGCTCGGCGCGCTCGCCGTCGTCGTCACGCCCCGGGAGGAGGAGCCTCAGATCAAGGTTCCGATGGTCGACGTCTTCGCGTCACTACCGGGGCGCGGACCGGTCGAGATCGAGCGGCAGATCGTCGCTCCGCTCGAGAAGGCCTTCTGGTCGATCCCGGGCGTGGAGTACGTGTACTCGACCTCTTCGGCCGGCCAAGCCCTCCTCGTCGTGCGCTTCCGCGTGGGGGAAGACCCCGATCGCGCGCTCGTGCGCATCCGCGCAAAACTCGACGCGCTCGCGGGCGATTGGCCGCGGGACGTGTCGCCGCCGCTCGTCAAGCCGCGCTCGATCGACGACGTGCCGGTCTGGGCGATGACGTTCTGGAGCCCGACGCAGGATTCGGCGACGCTGCGCCAGATCGCGGCCGAGGTGGAGAACGAGATCAAGACGATCCCCGAGGTCTCGGACACGGCGCTGATCGGGGGCCTCCGGCGCGAGTTCCGCGTGGAGCTCGATCCGGCGCGGCTGGCTGCGCGGGGACTCTCGTCCGGCACGATCCTCGGCGCGCTCGAGGCCGCGAACCGGCGCACGGCCGCGGGCCCGGTGGTTGCCGGCGGCCGGGAGATTCTCGTCGAGGCGGGCGGCTTCGTGCGCAGCGCCGCGGAGCTCGAGGCGATCGTCGTTGCCCAGAGCGACGGCCGCCCGGTTCGCCTGGCCGACGTCGCGCGCGTCGTCGACGGTCCCGAGGAGCCGGTCTCCTACGTGACGCACGGCGAGCCGGGAGGCCCCGGGCAATTTCCGGCCGTCACCCTGTCCGTGAGCAAGCGGCGGGGCGCGAACGCGATCACCGTCGTTCACGCGATCGACCGGAAGCTCGACCGCCTGCGCCCGCGTCTCTTCGCCGCCGGCGTCCGCGCGACCGTCACGCGCGACTACGGAGAGACCTCGGCGGAAAAGTCCAACGAGCTGCTCAAGCACATGGCGATCGCGACCCTGTCGGTCGCCCTGCTGATGGCGTTCGCGCTCGGCCGGCGGGAGGCGGGCGTCGTGCTGCTGGCCGTGCCGGTCACGCTGGCGCTCACCCTCTTCGTGTTCTACATCTTTGGCTACACGCTCAACCGCATTACGCTCTTCGCCCTCATCTTCTCCATCGGGATCCTGGTGGACGACGCGATCGTCGTCGTCGAGAACATCGTGCGCCACCTGCGGCTGCCGTCCTCCCGCGGCCGCGACCTTGCCCGCATTGCCATCGAAGCGACCGACGAGGTGGGCAATCCGACCATCCTCGCGACGTTCGCCGTCATCGCGGCGATCGTGCCCATGGGCTTCGTGGGCGGGCTGATGGGCCCCTACATGCGGCCGATCCCGGTGGGCGCCTCGGCGGCGATGCTCTTTTCCCTGCTGATCGCCTTCGCGGTGTCGCCCTGGGCGACCCGCCGGCTCTTCCGCAACGTGCCGGCGGAGAAGCTCGGGCACGGCGAATCGGAGAGGGGGCGACTCGCGGTGCTCTACCGGCGGGCGATGACGCCTCTCGTGACGGAGGGCGGCGGCCGTGCCCGGGCCGTGTTCTTCCTGGTCATCGCCGGTCTGCTCGCCGCCTCGGTCGCGCTCGTGCCGATCGGCGTCGTGATCGTGAAGATGCTGCCGTTCGACAACAAGAACGAGTTCCAGATCGTCGTCGACTTTCCCGAGGGCACGACGCTCGAGACGACGCACCGGGCGCTGTCCGAGATGGCCGGCGCTCTCGGCTCCATTCCCGAGGTCGTGGGCACGGAGGTCTACGCCGGCGCCGCCGCGCCCTACAACTTCAACGGCCTCGTGCGGCACTATTTCCTGAGGTCCGGCCCCCACCAGGGAGACGTCCAGGTCTCCCTGGCGCCGCGAAAGAAGCGCCGGCGCTCCTCGCACGCCATCGCGCGGGAGGCCCGACCGCTCGTGGACGCGGTCGCGCGGCGATACGACGCACGGGTCAAGGTGGCGGAGGTGCCGCCGGGCCCGCCCGTGCTCCAGACGATCGTGGCCGAGATCTACGGCCCCGACGACGCGGGCCGGCGTGAAGTGGCGCGGCAGGTGCGCGAGGTCTTTTCCCGCACCGAAGGCGTGGCCGACGTCGACTGGTACGTCGAGAGCCCGCGCGAGAAAGCGGTCTTCCGGCTCGATCGGGAAAAGGCGGGGCTCTCCGGGATCCGCGAGGCGGATGTCGCGGCGACGCTTCGCCTCGCGCTCGGAGGCGATGCGGCCGGCGAGATCCAGCTGCCGGGCGTTCGCGAGCGGATCCCGCTCGTCGTGACG
The DNA here is from genome assembly GCA_031360505.1 of Acidobacteriota bacterium. Taxonomy (GTDB): domain Bacteria; phylum Acidobacteriota; class Thermoanaerobaculia; order UBA5066; family Gp7-AA6; genus DAHUXD01. The sequence goes on along the minus strand of JANMBR010000095.1, from coordinate 3,255 downwards.
CTGGCCGCAGAGCGGCGCAACGACCTCGCCGCGCTCGGGGCCCTCTCCGTCTCCGGCGCCGACGGGCGGCGCGTGCCGCTCTCGGAAATCGGCCATTTCGAGCGCGAGCCGGAAGAGACGTCGATCTACCACAAGAACCTGAAACCGGTCGTCTACGTCACGGCCGACGTCGCGGGGCGCAAGGAGGCGCCGGTCTACGCGATCGGTGCGCTCGAGAAGGGGATTGCCGGCATCCGCGTGCCGGGCGGCTATCGCATCCAGACGCAGACCGCATCGGCGCCCTTCGACACGGCGCGATACGGCGTGAAGTGGGACGGGGAGTGGTTCGTGACCTACGAGGTGTTCCGCGACCTCGGCCTCGCCTTTGCCGCCGTGCTGGTGCTGATCTACGTCCTGGTGGTCGGCTGGTTCCGCAGCTTCACCGTGCCGCTCGTCATCATGGCTCCGATCCCGCTCACGCTCGTCGGCATCCTCCCCGCCCACGGCCTCTTCGGCGTCTTCTTCACGGCGACGTCGATGATCGGCTTCATCGCCGGCGCCGGAATCATCGTTCGCAACTCGATCATCCTGGTCGATTTCATCGAGCTGCGGCGCCGCGAAGGCATGGGGCTCTCCGAGGCGGTGCTCGATGCCGGCGAGGTGCGGTTCCGGCCGATGCTGCTGACGGCGGCGGCCGTCGTCGTCGGCTCGTCGGTGATGCTGCTCGATCCGATCTTTCAGGGGCTCGCCGTCTCGATGATGGCGGGCGAAGTGGCCGCGACGCTGCTGTCGCGCGCGGCGGTCCCCGTTCTCTACTACCTGCTCAAACGCTCGGAGGAGAGGAAGGCGGCGATGGTCGCCGACGCTCCCTCGTCCGAGCCCGAAAGGAGCCTCGCATGACCACGGGCATGACTCTCGACGAATGGCTGCGGGCGATCGCGGGGACCTTTGTCCTGCTGAGGCTCGCGCTCGGCTGGTTCGTCCACCCGGCTTTCTTCCTCTTCACCGCCTTCGTCGGCGCGAACCTGCTGCAGTCGGCATTCACGAAGACCTGCTCGATGATGGCGATCCTGCGTCGTCTCGGTGTCAGGGAGAATCCGGCAAAGGCCTGAAATCCCCGAGCCGGCCGTGAACCGGGGACCCCATAGAATAGGGATCCATGCAGCTGCCCATCTACATGGACTACAACGCGACGACGCCGGTCGATCCGCGCGTTTTCGAGGCGATGGCGCCGTACTTCACGAAGACCTTCGGCAACCCCGCCTCGCGCGGGCACGTGTTCGGCTGGGAGGCCGAGGCGGCGGTCGACGCCGCACGGGACCAGATGGCGCGGGCGATGAACGCCTCGGCGCGCGAGATCGTTTTCACGAGCGGCGCGACGGAGTCGGACAACATCGCGATCCTCGGCGTGGCCCGCCTCCACCGGGAGAAGGGCGGCCACGTGATCACGGCGCCGACCGAGCACAGCGCCGTACTCGATCCCTGCCGGCAGCTCGAGCGCGAGGGATTCGGGGTGACGTACCTCGAGCCCGCGAAGGGGACCGGAGAGATCCGCCCCGAGCAGGTGCGCGCTGCCATCCAGGACAAGACCGTTCTCGTCTCGCTCATGCTCGCGAACAACGAGGTCGGCACCGTGCAGCGCGCGGCCGCGATCGGCGCCGTCTGCCGCGAGAAGAACGTCCTCTTCCACACGGACGCCGTGCAGGGGTTCGGCAAGATCCCGTTCGACGTCGAGGCGATGCACGTGGACCTCGCGTCCTTTTCCGCGCACAAGATTTACGGCCCGAAGGGGGTCGGGGCGCTCTACGTGCGGGCGCGCAACCCCCACGTGCGGCTCGAGCCCATCGTCTTTGGCGGCGGGCACGAGCGCGGCATGCGCTCGGGCACGTTGAACGTGCCCGGCATCGTCGGCTTCGGCAAGGCAGCGGAGCTCGCCGTCGCCGAGATGGCCGAGGAGGGCCGCCGGCTGCGGCTGCTGCGCAAGCGGCTCTACGACGGCCTGTGCTCCCGGATCGACGACGTCACGCTCAACGGCGCGCCGCTTCCCGCGATCGAGGCCGACGGGGCGCTTTCGTCCGGCGCCGAGGAGCCCCGACTTCCCGGAAACCTCAACGTCTCGTTTGCGGGCGTCGAAGGGGAGGCGCTGCTCGTCAGCATGAAGGACGTGGCGGTCTCCTCGGGCTCGGCCTGCACGTCGGCGTCGCTCGCGCCTTCGCACGTGCTGACTTCGATCGGCGTCTCGCCCGAGCTTGCCCACGCGTCGATCCGCTTCGGTCTCGGCCGCTGGAACACGGCCGAGGAGATCGACTACGCGATCGAGACGGCGGTCAAGGCCGTCGTCCGCCTCCGGGAGAACTCGCCGCTGGCGAAGGCCCGGTAGTGACCCTCTCGAGCGCCACGCTCCTGGGTCTCGCGGCGATGCCCGACCGCCTCGAGGCGGCGTTCCGGCTCGTGCCGGAGAGTCGCCGCACCTGGACGCCGCCGTCGTGGGAAGGCATTCCGGGAGAGCGCTTCTCGCCGCTCGGGCAGGTCTGCCACGTTCGCGACATCGAGGCCGAGGGGTATCACGTGCGATTCGGCCGCATGCTCGGCGAGGACGGCCCCGCGCTCGAGTCGCTCGACAGCGACGAGCTTGCCTCGCGCCGGAACTATGACGACGCCGACCCCGAGGAAGCCCTCGAGGCCTTTCGCGCCGCGCGTGCGGCCACCCTGCGTCTGCTCGGGGGCGTCACCGCGGGCCAGCTGAACCGCCGCGGCACGTTCGCCGAGTACGGCCCCGTGACGCTGCGATCCCTCGTCCACTACCTGGCCAGCCACGACCAGCAGCACCTGGCGTGCATGGAGTGGCTTCTCGGGCAACTCCACGCGGCCGAAATCGTCCGATAGACTGCGGCCCGCGACGGGCGGGGCAAGCCCCGCCCCTACGGCCCCGATCAAGTGCTCACGGATCTCACCCGCGGCCTTCCTGTTTACGCGGACCTGCTCGCCAGAGTCCGGGGGGGAGAAGACCGCCTGGTCGTGTCGGGCGGGGTCGGCGCGCTTCCGGCAATGCTGCTCACGACGCTGGCGCGCGATCTCGAGCGGCCGCTGGCTGTCGTGGTCGCCAGCGAAAAGGAAGCCGAGCGGTTGCTCGGCGACTTGGCGGCGAGCGGAAAGGAGCGGGTCTACCATGCGCCGGCGACCACGCAGACGCCGTACCAGCGAAACACGTCGTCCCTGAAGGCCCGCCGCGACGAGTACACGCTACAGACGGCGTAGCCCGGCCGCGCGCACGAT
>JANMBR010000024.1:0-20467 GCA_031360505.1 Acidobacteriota bacterium | reverse complement strand
CACGGGCGGCACGTACCACAAGACGCACCTCTTTCCGGACCTCGCGATGGACCTCGTGGGCCGCGCGATCTCGGGACGCTACGTCCTCGTCCTCGTCAAGCCGCCGGGGCCGCGTGGCGAGCACTCCGTCGAAATCGCGCTCGCGGGGAAGAAGGGCCGGGTCATCTCTCGCCAGTACTTCGTGGACACGCAGCCGGCCTCAGCGGCGCAGTAGCTGGGCCTTTCCTCCGCTCTCGGTGATCAGGGCGTCGGAGGCGAGAAACGCCTTCGCGTTCGCGTCCTCCTTCAAGTACGCCTCCCAGAAAGCGAGGCTCGCGATCTTCACGTCCTTGAAAATGTCGACCTCTTCGTCGACCGTCGCCGACGCCTTTGCCTTCGCGCGGGCAACCGCGGCGCCGGGCTCGGCCGTCAGCCCGGTCAGGGACAGGTGGCTGGCGCCCTCGATGAAGACGGCGTACTTCCCGCCCGCCGGCGAGAGCTGATACGGGTCCAGCCGCCACGACGGATCCTGGCCCTTCACACCCTTGTCGAGGGCGCCCGTGAGAACCATCAGCGGCCGCTCGACCGCGACCCACGACTTCTCGGTCAGGCCCTGCTGGCCCTTGCCCGGCGGCGATAACAGCAGGAAGGCCTTCGGAATCGGATCGGCAAAGCTCTTCGCCTTCGCGCCCCTGGGCAGGTCGACCGTCGCCCCGGCCAGCAGTTGCGCGGTGAAGGCGCCATAAGAATGTCCGCCGACGCCCACGCGCGCGGCGTCGAGCTTGTCTTTCAGAGCCGGCACCCGGGCTTCGACCGCAGCCGTCGCGGCGCAGACGAACGCGAGGTCGCGCGCGCGGTTCTCCCACCCCTTCGGGTCCAGCGCCGCGTCGTTGACCGTCTCGCGGACGGCCTCGAGCGTCGGGTCCTTGCTCTTGCCGGCCAGCGAGTCGGCGTGCGTCGGCGCGAGCACGACGAATCCGTGCGTCGCCCAGAATCGCGCAAGCGCCTTGTATGTCTGGCCCGAGCCCCCGGCCCCGTGCGAGAACACGATCACGGGAAAGGGCCCCGCACCCTCCGGATATGTGACGTGCACCGGAATGTCCCGGCCTCGCGAAGAATCGGTGAGCGTCACGTCGGCCTCGAGGGCGACGGACAGCCCGCTGCGCGCAAGCTCGGCGGCCTGAGGCGCGACCGCCGCCGGCGGGGGCGGCGCCGCCTTCGGCTGCGAAGCGCACGCGACCGCCAGGGCGAGCGCGAGCAGAGCCACGGCTCTCCACCCGACTCGCCCCGACTCCTGCCGACTCTTCCCGACTCTATTCATGGCCGATACACCAGTTGAGCATATCCGCGGACGGCCCGGATGCGAGGCACATCGCTCACGATCCACCCCCCCCCAAAGCGACACGTGACGGCGCGGCCGAACTCCGGGGGGATCAGCCGGTCGAGCCGCACTTCGGCGCCCACGACGCGAACCGGCTCGGGCCGGGCAGATCCGCCGCCGTCCCAGGCGCGCGACCAGTCGGCGTACAGCGCGAGTGGAACATCGGTCCCCGCAAGCTCGACGCGAAAGGCCTCGAACCGCCCGCCCACCTGGACGTCGGCCGGCAGGGCCGGGTTCTGAATCCGGTTGCGATCGAGCCCGGGAGGCAGGATCGCGGAGGAAGTGCCGCCGATCGCAAAGCGGTCGAACCGCGTCGGATCGCCTCCCGTTTCGCCGTAGCGCAGGCCGGCGGAGAGACTTGCGAACGGCAGAATGCCGACCAACCGCGCGCCCGCGGCCCACTGATTCCAGGAGCGTCCGTCGGTCGCGCCGAGGGACCCGTCCGCATCCAGGTCGAATCCGAATCCGGAACGATCGCGCGTGCGCCGCCACGCGAGAGACCCGCCGGCCGAGACGAGCGCGCGGCCAAACTCCGTCCCGCTCGCAAACGCCTCGACGCGCGTGGCTGCGCCGCCGGCGCGGGCCTCGACACGCCCCCAGGCAAAGGGCCGCGCCCACTCCGCGCCCAGGTAGCCGCCGGCGCGCTCCTCGTCGAGATCCGGCCGCGGCGCCAGGCCCTGGTTGCCCGGCTTCTCGATCGCGGAAAAAAGCTGGAGGACGAGCGCGACCGGCAGACCTCGCCAGGCTGCCGCGACCGACCCGCCGCGCGGTCCGACCGCGTTGCCGATGGAGCCCATCGCGAGCATGTGCAGGCGCCCGAGAACGTCGGCACTGTCGACGCCGATCTGCACCGTGTTGCCGGAAGGTCCGAACGAAAAGTCGAGCAACGGGCGGACCGCTTGCGAGGGCCAGACCGAATAAGGCTGCGCGTCCCCGACCGGCGCCGCCGCGAACGACGAGGCTTCGACAGGCGGAGGAGGAATCAGCGGATACGCGCCCGACGGGCGCTCGAGCAGAGAGACGGCGGGGCCGCCGAGGGCGAGGCGCCGCACGCCGATCCCGCGCGCCGAAAAATCGAGGAAAAAGAGCTCCTTTCCATCCGGTGTCGGAGCCGGGTCGAAAGCGCCGCCCGTCACCCGCGTCAGCAGCTCCTCTCCGCCGCCTCCGGACGCGTCCACCGAGACGATGTTCCAGACGCCAGAGGCGTTGCTCGTCACGAAGAGCCGCGAGCCGTCGGCGCTCCATGCCGCAGCGGAGGCCGGCGAGCCGGGCAGGCTGCGCTTCTCGACCTGGCCTCCCTGAGCCGGCAGCGTCACGAGCCGCCACTGGCCTCCGGCGTGGAGCAAAGCCGCGATGCGCTTGCCGTCCGGCGAAAGACGCGGGTGGCTCCAGACCGCCCAGGCATCGACGAGCGGCCGCGCGGGGATCTCGCGCGTTTGCCCGGTCGCAAGGTCCACGCGCACGAGCGCCGACATCCCGTAACGACTCCGAACCGCGACGGCCCAGGCACCATCGGGAGACGCATCGGCGTCGCTCGCATCGGCGTCGTGCGTGAGCCGCGTGACGTCGCCGCCCTCGAGGGCCCATCGGTACAGGTCCCAGTGGAGCACGCCGTCGGGAGCGGGGGCGCGGCGCGAGAAGAGCACGGCGCGGCCGCCGGGCATCCAGCGGGGATCCGATGCCGCGTGCCCGTTTGCGCGCGGCAGCGTCCAGCCGGGCTGACGCGGCGCCGGGGATTCGGGCCGGTCGGCGACCTCGTTCGGATCCCGCTCGAGCTCGGCGTCGGCGCGGCGGCGCGTTTGCTCCGACTCCTGCTCCGCGGCCCTCGGCGCTATCTCCCAGACGGCGAGCGCGCTCTGGCCGCGCGCGGGATCCCGGCGCACGAGCAGCCGGCCTCCGTCCGGCGACACCTGCGCCGCCAGCGTGCCCCCGGAAAGGCGCTGCCAGAGCTCCCCTTCGACGAGCCCCGAATCTTTCAGGCGTTTCTCCTGCGCGAGGGCGCGAGCGGTCAACTCCGCGCGAAAGCGGTCGTACAGGGTCTTCGGCGATTCGCCGAAGACGCCCTGGAACGCCTCCGCGAAGCCGCCGCCGCGCGAGGAGGCCATCCGTTTCCACAGCTTCGGCAGAGCGCCCTTGCCCTCTCGTTCGGAAAGCCACTCGAGGTACGCCGAGCCGACGAGGTACGGAATCGATCGGCCGAGCCAGCCCGCCGTACCGTCCAGGTCGCCGTAGTCGGGCAGCTTGCCCTCGATCGCAAGCTGCCGCAGAACCATGGCGCGAAAACTCGAGCCGGGCCGACCCGATCCCGTCAGCGCCCCCTCGACGATCGTCGCGTATCCCTCGGTCACCCAGTCCGGCGACTTCAACGCCAGGGGGCCGAACGGCGCCGGTGAAAGCAGCACGAGCACGGCGGAGGAACGGTTGCGCGGGCGCGACAGGTGGACGATGTGCGCGACCTCGTGCGTCGCCACGAGCTCCATCCAGTCGCCATAGTCGCCGAGCCCCGACTCCGACTCGGGAGCCGACGTCCAGAGCAGGATCTCCGGCCGGTCGAGGAACGGAATGGCCGTGCCGTTGGCATCCGCGGCGGGGTCGGCAACCACCACCTCGATTCGCCGCGCCGGGACGTAGCCCACGAAGTCGGTCACCCGCGCGTGGATGGACTCGATCTCGCCGGCCGCGTGGAGGGCCCAGGCCGCGAACGGAGCCGGGGAGTGGATCCGGAAGTGCTGCGTCTCGACCGTGCGCCAGTCCGCCGCCGGGCCCTGCGCCCGGGCGACGCCGCACGCGAGAAAAAGAAGGGCTGCGAGCCCGGCCCGGCGCATGGCGCAAAGGCTATCAGCGGGGGGACCGAAACCTTCCGCCCGTCCGCCCGAGGTGATAAAACACCCCCAATCTTTCGAGGGGGTGCGCGTGAGTCACGACGGCAATTCCCGCGGTCACGAGGCCGAGCTTTCCCGGGAGCTCGGCCTTTTCGATACGGTCAGCCTCGTCATCGGCACGGTCATCGGCTCGGGCATCTTCCTCGTGCCAGCCGAGATCGCGCGGGCCGTCCACACGCCCGGCTGGATGCTGTCGGTTTGGGTGATCGGCGGGATCCTGACGCTGCTCGGCGCCCTCTCCCTGGCGGAACTCGGCGCCGCGATGCCGGGCGCCGGAGGCATCTACACCTTCATCACGCGCGCATTCGGGCCGCTGTGGGGATTCCTCTGCGGATGGATGCTCTTCACCGTCGCCACGTCCGGCTCGATCGCGACGCTCGCGGCGGCGTTCCCGATCTACCTCGGAGGGTTCGTGCCGCTGACGCCGGTGACCACGAAGCTCGCGGGCATCGTCGTGATCGTGCTGCTGACCTGGATCAACATCCTCGGAGTGAAGCACGGCGCGCGCGTGGGCAACGTGCTCACGGTTCTCAAGGTCGGCGGCCTCGTGGCCATGGTCGCGGCGATCTTCCTGATGCCGGGCCAGCCGCGCCTGGATACGCCGACGCCGGCTCCCGTCCTGCCCACGGGCCCGATCTCGGCCGCCGCGATCGGCGCGGCGGTGATCGCGGTCCTCTGGGCTTACGAGGGGTGGCACGATCTCTCGTTTGCGGCCGGAGAGATCAAGAACCCGCAGAGAAATTTCCCGCTCGGCCTGATCGGAGGCGTGGCGCTCATCGTGGTCCTCTACCTCGCCGCAAACCTCGCGTACCTGAAGGTCCTGACTCCGGCCGAGATCGCCGCAACCGACCGCGTCGCGCTCACCGCGATGACGCGCGTCACGGGCGCGTTCGGCGGAAAGCTGCTGACGGCCGCCATCCTGTGCTCGATCCTCGGCGCGATGAACTCCCTGATCCTGGCCGGGCCCCGCGCCTACTACCAGATGGCGAAAGACGGCCTCTTCCTCGAGCGCGCCTCGCGCGTGCATCCACGCTGGCGCACGCCGGTCGAGGCGCTGGTGTTCCAGGGACTGTGGTCGATCTTCCTCGTGCTCTTCATCGGCGGGTTCTCGCAGCTCTTCACGTACGTGATTTTCGGCGGGTGGATCTTTTACGCCCTCGCAGTCGTCTCGGTCGTCGTCCTGCGGCGTAAGGATCCAATGATGGCGCGGCCGTTCCGCGTGCCGGGTTATCCCGTAGTGCCGCTGCTCTTCGCCGCCGCCGCGCTCGCGCTCGTCGTCTCGACGCTCATCGCCACGCCGCGCGAGTCCGGGATCGGCCTCGCCTTCATCGGGCTCGGTGTCCCGATCTACTACATGCAGCGGGCGTGGCGCCGGCGCGGTGCGAGGTCGTAGGTAGAGTGAATCCAAAAAGGGATCCCGGGGCCACGGCTCCGGGACCCCGGAATCAAGAATCTCGCGTCTCCAGAGCTTAGCCGAAGATCCTCACTCGGAGAGGATCAGGACCTCGACCCGCCGGTTTTGGAACCTGCCCTTCTCCGTCGAGTTGTCCGCGACGGGATCGGCCTTGCCGCGCCCCGAGGTCTGGATCTTCGAGCCGTCGACGCCGTGCTTGACGAGGTACTCCTTCACGGCCTCGGCTCGCCTCTCCGAGAGGCGCAGGTTGTACGCCTCGCCGCCGATGTTGTCCGTGTAGCCGACGAGGGAAACCTGGAAGCCCGGGTACTTCTTGATGAACGCGATGGCCTTCTGCAGGTCGGCGTCATCCGGCTTTCTCACGGTCGCCTTGTTGAAGTCGAAATTCACGTGAAGGGTCATGCGATCGACGACCTTGTTGACCACGACCGTCGTCGAAGCATCCCGGGATCCACCTTCTCCGACCGCGGTGATCCCGTATCGGGTCGTCTGCCCCGGGCAAACCTGCTTGGAGCCGTTGGAATCCACGCGCCCGACTCCCTGGTCGATGGAGACGTTCGTCACGTTGGACGACGACCACGTCAGATTCGCGCACTGACCCGCCTGGATCGAAGACGGGCTGGCCGAAAGAGCAACTGTGGCCGCGGGAGCAGGTGCCGGTGCCGGCACGGGAGCCGGAGCCGCAGCGGGCGTCGGCCGGACCTCGGCCTTGACGACAGGCTTGGCAGAGCACAGCGCGTTGGCCTTCATCGTCGCCTGGTTGGCAAGTGCGATGGCCTTCGCCGTATCGCAGGGCTTGCAAACCGCGTATGCCTCGTTCTTCAGGTTCTCCGCTGCCATGAACTCGTCGGGGCACTGGGTGTTCTTACCCGCTGCCTTCGCCGTCTCGACAGCCTGGTTGGCCGTGATCAGCTCCTTGGGATACCCGCAGCCGACGAGGACGCTTCCGAGGGAAAGCAGGACCGCGATCGAGAGTTGGCTTTTCCGCTTTCTGAAATCGAACATTTTCCTCTCCTTCACCAATTTCGATGTTCTTGCCGCGCTACCGAAGTTTTGGGGATGCTAGCACCAGCGCGTGTCAGCCTTCCCGCGACCGTCCGCAGGCGGGCTCTGTCTGGCGGGGCGGGGGCCTCGGACGAGGTTGCCCGGCCTCCGGGTGTCAGCGCGCTCCGGCTGCGGCGAAGGCCTCGGAGAGGAGCCCCAGGGCCTCCTCCACGTCGCCGGGCGTGACGTTCAACGCCGGCGCGATCCGGAAGCAGTTGCCGTCGAGGCCGCCCTTGCCGATGAGCAGGCCGCGCCTGCGCGTCTCTTCGAACACCTTCGCCGTCAGCGCCTTTGCCGGGGCCCGATTGCCCGCCGTCTCGTCCTCGACGAGCTCGAGCGCCTGCATGAGGCCCATGCCGCGCACTTGACCGATCGAGCGCGGATGGCGGCGCTGGAGCTCCTCGAGCCCGGCGCGCAGCACCGCTCCCATGCGCTCGGCATTGCCCGGCAGGTCGTCCTCTTCGATGATCGTGAGCGTCGCATTGGCGGCCGCGCTCGACACCGGGTTGCCGCCGAAGGTGGAGATCGTCAGCGCCTTCAGCGACGCGGCGATTTCCGGCGTCGCGATCGTGGCGCCGAGCGGCAGCCCGTTGGCGATGCCCTTGGCCATCGTCATGATGTCCGGCTCAACACCCCAGTGCTCGATGCCCCACATCTTGCCGCCGGTGCGGCCGAATCCCGTCTGCACCTCGTCGCAGATGAAGACGCCGCCGTACTTCCTGATGATGGAAACCGCGATCTCGAAGTACTCGGGCGGCGGCGTGATGAAGCCGCCCACGCCCTGGATCGGCTCGGCGATGAAGCCGGCGATGCGTCCGGTCGTCGTCGTGCGGATCAGGTCCTCGATGTCGCTCGCGCAGGCGATGCCGCACGAGGGATAGGTCAGCTTGAGCGGGCAGCGGTAGCAGTACGGCGACACGGCGTGCTTGACCGCGGCGACCTGCGTCGGCAGCGGGCGCCAGGTCGAGTGCGCGGTCAGCGCCTGCGCGAGCATCGAGCGGCCCGAGTAACCGTGCCGCAGCGCGATGATCTCCGTCGCGCCCGTCGAGAGCTGGGCCAGCATCACCGCCGTCTCGTCGGCCTCGGTACCCGAGGTCGCGAGGAAACACTGCGAGAGATTCCCGGGCGCGAGCCTCGCCAGTCGCTCCGCGAGCTCGACGACCGGCAGCATCGGGTAGAGCGTCGAGACGTGCGAAAGCCGCGAGATCTGCGCCACGATCGCGGCATTGACTTTTTCGTTTGCGTGGCCGACCGAGACGGTCAGGATCCCGCCGAAGAAATCGAGATACTCGTTGCCGTCGGCGTCCTTGATGCGGAGTCCCTTGCCTTCTGTCAGGACGATCGGCTCCTGGTAGTACTGGATCGTCGCGGGCAGCATGTACTTCGCGTGCTTCTCGCGCGTCTCGCGGGTGAGCTCGCTCGTCGGGGCCTGGGTCTTCGTGGTGCTCATGTCGTCCTCCGTCCCGTCGGCCGTCGAGGCGGCCCTTGGGCCGCCCGCGGGCGGGGCAAGCCCCGCCCCTACAACGCTCTGTTCAGAACCACCTGGAAATGACCACCTTTTTGTCCGTGTAGAACTCGTACGCGTCGCGTCCGTGAGCCTTCAAATCGCCGAAGAAGCTGTCCTTCGCGCCACCGAAGGGAAACTGCGCCATCGGCGCCGCGACGCCGATGTTGACGCCGACCATGGAGGCCGTCGCCAGGCGCGCGTACTCCCGCGCCGCCTTGCCGCTCGACGTGAAGATGGACGTCGCGTTGGCGTTGGGGTGCGCGTGCAGGACGGCGATCGCGTCCTCGAGTGTCTTCACGGGCGTGATGGACGCGACGGGGCCGAAGATCTCTTCGCGTCCGATGGTCATGGCTGGAGTGACGCCGTCGAAAAGCGTGGGGCCGAGGAAAAAACCGTTCGGCCGGTCGGCCACGGGGTTCGAGCGCCCATCGAGCACGAGCTTCGCGCCCTCGGCGATCCCCTTCTCGATGTAGCCCACGACCCGCTGCCGGTGGCCGGCGCTGATCACCGGTCCCATGCCGACGCCGTCCTGCGAGCCGTCGCCCACGCGCAGCGCGCGCGCCGCCGCGGTCAGCCGCTCCCGCGCCTCGGCGTGAATGGGGCCCACGGGCAGCAGCACGCTGCCAGCGAGGCACCGCTGCCCCGCGCAGCCGAAGAAGGACTCCGTGATGATCTCGATCGTCCGGTCGAGGTCCGCATCCGGCATGACGACGATGAAGTTCTTGGCCCCGCCGAGCGCCTGCACGCGCTTGCCGGCGTTCGTGCCGCGCTGGTAGACGGCTCTCGCCACGGCAGTCGAGCCGACGAAGGAGATGGCGCGGATGTCCGGGTGGTCGCAGATCGCCTCGACGACCGAGCGGCCGCCGTTGACGAGGCTGACGACGCCGGGAGGCAGCCCGCATTGCTCGAGCAGCTGCACCATGAGCCGCTGCGTCAGCGGCACCTGCTCGGACGGCTTGACGATGAAGGTGTTCCCCGTCGCGACGGCGAAGGGCAGGAACCACAGCGGCACCATCGCCGGAAAGTTGAAGGGCACGATCGCCGCGCAGACGCCGAGCGGCTGGCGGATGACGTTGCAGTCGATGCCGCTCGAGATGTTCTCGAGGCCGTAGCCCATCATGAGCGAAGGCGTGCCGCACGCGACCTCGACGCACTCGATGCCGCGGCGCACGCTTCCCCGCGACTCGTCGAGCGTTTTGCCGTGCTCGCGGGTCACGGTCGCCGCGAGCTCCTCGAAGTGGTCCTCGAGCAGCTGCCGGAATCGGAACATCGCGCGGGCGCGGACGACCACCGGCGTGTCGCGCCAGGCAGGAAACGCCTTCTTCGCCGCCTGGACCGCGGCGTCGAGGTCTTCGCCCGTCGAGAGCGGCGTCTTCGCAATGACCTCGCCCGTGGCGGGATTGTGGACGTCGAGCGAATCGGAGGCGCGCGAGGCAAGCCAGCGTCCGCCGATGAAATTGGTCAGCGTTTCCAAGGAATCCCCTTCCGGTTCCCAGGTTTCAGGCTCGAGGGTTCAGGAAGGGGATTCTACTCGTCGCAGTCGGGGCAACCGAGGAACGGAATTCGCTCGCATGGAGCCGGATGCGCGTCGCCCTCGATGCCCGCCCAGGCGCCGCCGTGGGCGTGCCAGAGATAGCACTCGAGCTGGTACGCCTCGTTCGCGTCCTCGGCCAGGATCCACCCGAAAAGCACGTTCTGCCGGCCGAGGCGCGCGTACTGGAGCAGTCGCTGGCGCAGATCCACGTCGTCGCGCCCGACCCTTTCCGCGATCTGGCCGTCTGAGCCGACGCTCTTCAGGAAATAGACGCCGGGCCGGCCCGGCGGCACGGTGCGCGCGACGTTGGATTCGGTCAGGCGGATTGCAGGTTGAATCCGCGAGGACGGGGGAAGGCCTGGAAAGAGGGACAGCTGTGCCGCGTTCAAGGGAGGCGCTTCATGGCGCGAATGCCCGGCAAGCCTCATTGGGACATTAGTTTAGCGCGGATCGGCTCGCCTGGCCAGACCCTCGAACGATCTTCCGCTGTGGTCGAATGATCCGCGTGCGCTTGACGAGCACGGGCCGCGAGCAGAGACTCCCCGGTTACGTGTCGGCATCCCCGCCGGCTTGAGGAGGGTTCATGAGAGTCAAGAGTCTCTTGGTGTTCCTGTTCGCGGTCGCGCTCGCCTCGACCGCATTCGCGCAGACGAAGACATCCGGTACGGCCACGTGCAAAGCGGATCCGCCTTCCCCGGTCGCCATCTCCGACATGCCCAACCACTCGTTCTCGGTCGGCAAGGCCCAGTGCACCTGGACCGGGTTCGCGGTGGCGGGCCTGCAGTCAAAGGTCGGGACCTCCACCGATTTGAGTGAGATGAGCGGCGACACGACTTCGTTCCGCGGCTATCACGTTGCCACGATGGACAATGGCGACACGTCGGTCTCCGCCTTTCAGGGCTCGGGCAAGTTGAAGGACGGAAAGCCCTTGAGCGGCGAGGGAACCTGGAGCTACACGGGCGGCACCGGAAAGCTGAAGGGCATCAAAGGCAAGGGCACCTTCAAGGGCACCCCAAACGCGGACGGGAGCATGACCTACCAGGTCGAGGGCGAGTACTCGCTGCCGTAGCGCGCCAGGTCCCTCAAACTCACCCTGTCTTCTCCACGCAAGTCCTCTCCCCCGGCCGGGGGAGAGAGCAAGGCGAGGGTGGATAACCTTCGCATTCGAATACCAGGGAGCCCGTCGTGAAGAAACCCGCCGCTGCAGTGATCGTCCTCTGTCTCTGTCTCTGCCTCGCAGCTCCCGCCGCGCTCCGCGCCGCTGACCCGCCCGAGGCCTACGAGATGACGACCTACCAGGTCGCTTTTCTCGTGAAGGGACCGGCCTGGGTCCCCGGGGAGACGGAGGAATTGAAGGTGCTGCAGAAGGCCCACATGGAGCACATCGGCAAGATGGCCGCGAGCGGAAAACTCCTGGTGGCCGGCCCGTTCGCCGACGGCGGCGACCTGCGGGGGATGTTCATCTTCAGGGTCGAAACACTCGAGGAGGCCAGGGCGCTCGCCGAACAGGACCCGGCCGTCAAAGCCGGCCGCTTGAAGCTCGAGTGGCACCCCTGGTACGCCGCGAGGAACATCGTCGTGACGCCGGGAGCGCCGAAGCCGGCCCACTAGCCGCTCCGCGTACAATCTCTCCGCGATGAGATGTCCACGCCGTCTGAAGGCCGCGACCCTGGCCACACTCGCCCTGCTCTGGCTTTGCCCCGGAGGAAATGCCGCAACGCCCGACGAGTGCCCCGCCGTCGACGTTCCGGCGACGAGCGCGCCCGGCGCTCCCGCCTTACGGGCGTACATCGACCCGGTGACCGGCAAGCTGCGCGAGCCGACGGCGGATGAACTGCGCGAGCTGGCCGAGGCGCGCCTCAAATCCCGCGCCGCCCGGGCGCCGCGCGTCTTCGAGGTCGTCACGCATCCGGATGGGATGAAGTCGGTCGATCTCGGGGAGGCTTTCCTGTTCGACGTCCGCATCGAGAACCTTCCCGACGGATCGATGAAGACCACATGCGTCCCGCACGCGACGCCGGCCGCCGCCGGAACAGAGAAGTAGCCGTGCGCACCCACCGCGCATCAGCCGCCTTCCTCTCTTGCGCTCTCGCCGCGTCACCGCTTGCCGCTTCCGCGCGCATCACGATCGTCAATGCCAACCAGGCGGGCATCGGATTCAACGACCCGACGGCGGCGACCCCAGTGGGCGGCAACCCGGGGACGACACTCGGTCAGCAGAGGCTGAACGCCTTCCAGAAGGCGGCCGAGCTCTGGGGCGCCCTGATCGACAGCGACGTCGAGATCCGCATCAAGGCGAGCTTCGAGCCCCTCGAGTGCACGGCCACGACCGGAACGCTCGGCGCCGCGGGCCCCTCCACCAGCGTGCAGGGCTTCACGAACGCGCCACTGCCGCAGACCTGGTACGTGGTGGCCCTGGCGAACAAGATCGCGGGGAGGGACCTGGCCCCGACCGCTCCCGGCCACATCGCTGCGAAGTTCAACTCGAACGTCGGCACCGCCGGCTGCCTCGAGACGAGCCAGTGGTACTACGGCCTCGACAACCAGCACGGCAACCAGATCGACCTGGTGTCCGTCCTGCTGCACGAATTCGGACACGGACTCGGATTCCTGACGCTCGTCGACCCGGAGACGGGGACCGAGTTCCTGAACGATCCGGACGTGTTCGAGCAGCACATCCTCGACACGTCCACCGGGGCGCACTGGAACAGCATGACCGCCGCGCAGCGCAAAGCGTCCGCCCTCCGAACCGGCGCGCTCGTCTGGGACAGCCCGTCGGTCACCGCCGCCGTTCCGGGCACGCTGAGCGGCCGGCCCGTGCTGACCGTCACGGAGCCCGCGGCGCTGTCCGGCGACTTCCCGGTGGGGACGGCCGACTTCGGCGCCGCCCTGACCATCGCCGGTGTTTCCTCAGACCTCATCGCCGCAGCCGACGCCGAGAACGCCGACGGGCCCACGGCGACCGACGCGTGCTCGACGCTCGACAACGCCGCCGCGGTCGCTGGCAGGATCGCGGTGGTCGATCGCGGTGAATGCACGTTCGTCGTGAAGGCGCACAACGCGCAGGCGGCCGGCGCGATCGGCTTGGTCGTGGCCAACAATGTTGCCGACACCAGCATTCTCGGCATGGCCGGCGACGACGCGACGATCACGATCCCGATCGCCAGCGTCACGCAGGCCGACGGAGCGACGATCCGCGCAAGCCTCGCCACCGGCGTCGCCGTGCGAATGCGATTGGATCCGGATCACCGCTCAGGAGCGGACGCCGAGAACCGGATGCTGCTCTTTGCCCCGGACCCCGTTCAACCCGGCTCGTCCACGTCGCACTGGGACTCGAGCGCGTACCCTCACCTGCTGATGCAGCCGAACAACTCCTCGGACCTGCCGCACGCCGTCGACCTGACGCTGCCGCTGCTCCAGGACATCGGATGGGAGGCGGCGCCGGCGCCCGAGCCGCGGGACGCGGTCCACCGGGTCCCGCGCGACGTCTCGCCGCGCCCGCTCGGGCCGCGGCCGTAGGAGCGGAAGGCGAACGCCTCCGGTTGCCTACCCTTTCGCGGGCCGCGCCGACATCTTCTCGATCTCGGCCCACTCCCGGTCGGAGACGGGCATCACCGAGAGCCGCGAGATGCGGACCAGGGGAAAGTCCTCGAACTTCGCGGACGCCTTGATCTCGGCCAGCGTGACGGGCCGAGCAAGCTTGCCGACCGGAACGACGTCCACGGCGTAGAGCTTTCCGGCGGGGTCCTTCGGGTCCGGGTAGGCGTCGCCGGCCGCCTTTGCGATCGCGACGACCGCCCTTTCGTCGCCCGTGTGGTAGTAAAAAATCCGATCGCCCTTCTTCACCGAGCGCAGGTGTTTCTGGGCGAGCGGGTTCCGGACGCCCGTCCAGCTCGTCTTCCCGTCGCGCGCGAGGTCGTCGTACGCGTAGTGCGTCGGCTCCTCTTTGAAAAGAAAGCCCATCACTTGCCGTCCGGCCCGTCGAGGATGAGCGGCGGCTCCGTCTGCTGGAGCTCGGCCGCGACGCGCTCCATCTGCCGCATGGCGCGCAGATGGTTTCGCCCGGCGATCTTCATGACGGCCTCGTCCGAGTAGCCGCGCCGCAGCAGCTCGGCGAAGAGGTACGGGTACCGCGTGACGTTCTCGAGCCCCGGGGCCATCGAGCTCGCGCCGTCGTCGTAAAAGTCGGCGCCGATCCCGACGTGGTCGATCCCCGCCAGCTTCACGGCGTGGTCGATGTGGTCGGCGACGAAAGCCACGGAGCCCCGCGGCTCCGGATTCGCCTTCTCCCATTGCTTGACGGCCTTGTCGATCGCCACCTCGTCGTCGAGTCGCGCCTGCAGCTCCTTCTTCGCCGCCTTGCGCCTGGCGGCCCAGGCGGCGTGGTCGGGCGAGATGAAGGACCCGATGAAGTTGACGTGGATGACTCCGCCGTT
This sequence comes from Acidobacteriota bacterium, assembly GCA_031360505.1. GTDB lineage: Bacteria > Acidobacteriota > Thermoanaerobaculia > UBA5066 > Gp7-AA6 > DAHUXD01. Next base: position 6,290 of record JANMBR010000024.1, on the reverse strand, counting down.
GGCGGCGAGCGCGCGCAGGACGTCGTCGGGAGCGTTGCGGGGATGGCCTGCGACCCCGAGGGCGCTCGAGTGGGAAAAGATCACGGGCGCGCGCGTCACACGCAGGACGTCGCGCATCGTGTCGGGGCTCACGTGGGAGATGTCGACGAACATGCCGAGCCGGTTCATCTCCCGGACGAACTTCTCGCCGCGCTTGGTCAAGCCGTCGTGTTCGGGCCGGTCGGTCGCCGCATCGGCCCATTCGACGTTGTCCCAGTGGGTCAGCGTCATGTACCGCCCGCCGAGCTCGTAGAAGACGCGAAGTGCGGCCGGGGACTGCTCGATCATGTGCCCGCCCTCGACGCCGATGAGCGAGGCGATCTTCCCCGACCGGTGAATCCGCTCGATGTCATCGGCCGTACGGGCGAGCTCGAGCCCTGGCTGGCTGCGGATGAAACGCAGCGTCACGTCGAACTCGCGCAGGGCCCCGTGCAGGGCCGTGTGCGTCGACATCGTGGACGATTCGACGAAGACCGACCAGTACTGCGCGCCCACCCCGCCCTCGACGAGGCGAGGCACGTCGGCGCAAAGGGCCGCCTGGACCTTTGCGAGGTCCACCCGCGTCAGGTCGCCCTTGTATGCGTCGAGAAGCATCGTCGGGAGGTCGTTGTGCGTGTCGATCAGCGGCGCCGCGGCAAGAAGCGCCCGCGCCCGCGCGACGAGCGCCGGATCCGGCGTCTGGCCGGAGGCGAGGGCAGCACACAACAGGAAAGCCGGCGCGACCCGCATGACACGCAACATCGGTCCTCCTGCTACTGCTGACTGCTGACTGCCTTGGGCCGATTCCGGTACTTCTCGTACAACCGCTTCTGCTTGTCGGTGAGATCGAGCGCCCGCCCCTCGAGGTACGCGCCCACGACCCGCGAGCGCAGGTCGAGGATGTCGCCATCGGTCAGGATGAACGTCGCGTCTTTCCCGGCCTCGAGCGACCCAACCCGGTTGGCCACGCCCAGCATCCTCGCCGGCTCGAGCGTCATGCCGGCGAGCGCCTTCTCGCGCGGGAATCCGAACGTGACGGCGGTCGCCGCAAGGTGCGGCAGGTTGCGGACGTTCGAGCCGTCGTTACCGCCCTCGTTGAAGAGCACCCGCACTCCCGCCTTCGCGAGCTTGCCGGCGTTCGAGAACTGCGTGTCGTAGGGCTCGTCCTCGCGCCGCGGAAGATCGAGCGGCGAATCCACGATGACGGAAACGTCGGCCTTCGCGAGCTCGTCGGCCATGCGCCAGGCGTCGGCTCCCCCCCAGATCACGAGGCGCAGCTTTTCTTCGGCCGCCCACTTCAGGGCGTCGCGGATCTGCGCGAGCTCCGAAGCGGCGACGACCACGGGGATCCGGCCCTCGAGCGCCGGAACAAGGGCCGCGAGCTTCGCGTCGGCGTCGTGCCTGGGAATTCCGGCCTGCCCCTCGGCGGCACGGGCCTTCGCGTAGGCGCGTGCATCGAGAAAGGCGTTCTTGAGTTTAGCGACGGCTTCATCCCGTTTCTTTTCCTGCGCCTTGACGGACCGGCGCGCCGTCGGCGACCGGTCGATCGCGAGGCTCGGCCAGAAAACCGTGATCGCCGCCGGGTCCCGGAGCGTCGCGTCTTCCCGCGTCCAGCCATCCATCTCCATCGCGGCCACCGTTCCGGAGATGATCCCGCCCGTCGGCGTCACCCCGGCGATGAGAACGCCCCCGGAGCGCGCCACCGGAAGCAGCTCGGAATCGAAGTTGACCGCGACCGAGCCGCGCGCCTCGGGGTTGATGTCGCCGATCTCGCTCGTGTCCACCGTCGCCCGTATGGCTCCGATCTCGGAGAGGCCGAGGACCGTCATGGGCGGCAGCAACGAGGGATAGACGTGCCTGCCCGCCGCATCGATCACGGGACCGTCGGAGGCCGGCGCCGCGCCCGCCGAGACCGAAACGATCTTCCCATCGCGCACGACGATCGTGCCCTTCGGAATGTCCGGGCCCGAGACCGGATGGATCGTCGCGCCGACGATCGAGAAGGATCGGGGAGCCGCCGGCGCCGCCTTCTTTTCCGCACTCTGCGCGGCGAGCACGCCCGTCGAGAACGCCGCGAGCGCCAGTGCCGCAAGACGCTGCTTCATCGCGTCACCCCTGGCTTCTCCGGCGCCTTTTCCGGAAGTTTCTTCTCGTCCGACTTGTCCTTGTCGCTCTCGAGCGTCGCCTTTGCCTTCGCGGTCAGAGCTGCACGCTCCGCCTCGAGTGCGGGCCTTGCCGCGAGATCCGCGGAACGGTCGAAGTATTTCTTTCCGTCGATCCACGTCTCGAGCGCCATCGTCGAGGTCGAGAGTGGATCGCCGCTCCAAAGGACGAAGTCCCCGTCCTTGCCGACCTCGAGCGACCCGACGCGGTCCGCGATGCCGAGCTGCTTCGCCGGGTTCGACGTCACGAACGCGAGGGCGTCGGCCGGGGGCACGTTGCCGTACTTGACAGCCTTGGACGATTCGAAGTTGAGGCGCCTCGCGAGCTCGTCCGAGTCCGAGTTGTAGGACACCGTCACGCCGCGCTCCCGCATCAGGGGAAAGCCGTACGGAATCGCGTCATAGACCTCGAACTTGTAGCCCCACCAGTCGGAGAAGCCGGACGCGCCCGCGCCGTGGCGGGCGATTTCGTCGGCGACCTTGTAGCCCTCGAGCACGTGCTGCAGCGTGCCAACGGTCACGCCGAACTCCTCGGCCGTACGCAGTATCTGCAGGATCTCGTCCTTCCGGTACGAGTGGCAGTGGATCTTGCGCGTGCCCTCGAGGATTTCCGCGACCGCCTCGAGCTGCAGGTCGGGCTCGGGCGGAATCGGGTGCGCCCCCTTGACCGCGGCCGCCTTCCGGTACTCCGCCTGGCGGCGGCGATAGTCCTGCGCGGCCTGGAACTCGACGCGGATCGACTCGGCAACTCCCATGCGAGTCCGCGGGTACCGGGCCAGCGGGTTCTGCCAGTTGGACTGCTTCGGGTTCTCGCCGAGGGCGAACTTGATGCCCTCGGGCGCGCCGACGAAGTAAAGGTCGCTCGGCCCGCCCCCCCACCGCCACTTGACGATCTGGTTCTGACCTCCAATCGCGTTGGCCGAGCCGTGCAGAACGTTGGCGGTCGTGGTCCCGCCGGCGAGCTCCCGGTACATGGCCACGTCGAAGGGATTCATCACGTCATGGATCCGCACTTCCGCAGTGACATTGTGCGAGCCCTCGTTGACGTCGCCGTCCACGGCGGTGTGCGAGTGCGCGTCGATGATGCCGGGCGTCACATGCTTGCCGCGGCCGTCCACCTCGACCGCACCGGCGGGCGCCTTCACATTCCTTCCGAGCGCCGCGATCTTTCCATTCACCACGAGCAGGTCGGTCTCCTCGAGGATGCCAGCCCCGCCCTGCGTCCAGACCGTCGCGCCCCGGACGACGACGGCCGCGGGCGCCGCCACCGGGCCGGCGTCGCGCGCGGGCAGAGGCCGGACATCTTTCACCGGGGCCGCCACAGTCTTCTCTTTCGCCCGCGCCGCGGCGCTCTCTGCCCCCTCTCCCGGCGGGAGAGGGCCGGGTTGAGGGGTCTCCTCCTTCTTCTCTTCCTTCAGCTCGATGCGCGAGCCGTCAATCCAGATCTCGGACACCCGGCTCTTCTCCGCGAAGGGCGCCCCCGTTTCGACGACGATGTTCGCGATCTTGCCCGGCGCGATGGTGCCGAGACGGTTCTGCAGACCCAGCTGGCGCGCCGGAATCGTCGTGACTGCGGCCAGCGCGTCGTCCTCGGAGAGGCCGCGCGCCATCGCCTCGCGAACGCGCTTGCCGAAATCCTTCGCGTCCTCGAGGCCCGCCGTGGTGAACGAGAACGAGAGCCCGGCGTCGCGGAGCCACTTCGGGTTGGACGGAGCGCGATCGTACGCCCTCAGGCGCGACACCGGCACGTCCAGCCACTCCTCCTCGATCCCCGGCTTGTCGGGCTGCGGAAAGTCGACGCGCAGCACGAGGTCCGGCCCGACGCCGGACACCTCGGACAACAGACGGTACTCGTCGCCGGCGCCGACGTAGCGCGCCTTCAACTTCATCTCCTTCGCTATGCGCGCAGCGCGCAACAGCGACAGGACGTCGGTCGCCTCGAACACGACGACCTCACTACCCTGCGCCGCGGCAACGAGCGCTGCCGTTGCGGCGCGGTAGCGTGGGCGCGCCTGGCCCGACGGGCTTGCCGCGTAGGCTGCCTCGGCCTCGCGCCACCAGTTCGCGTCGAGGAAGGCTTGCCGCGTCACCGCGACCGCGCCCATCTTCGACACTGGATACGCGCCGTCCGCGTCGTCGTCCCCGGTCGACTCGGGCTCGAGCGAAACGTACTGGCCGCTCGCGGCGTCGAGGATGCGGCCCGAGATCGGACCGTCGGCGAGGCTGACGATCGCGCCGCTTCCGCGCAGGACTCCTGCACTCGGGGCCGCGGCCACGACCGCAAAGCCGAGGCGGCGGTAGGTGTCGGCGACGTCGTCCTTGATGACGAGCGCATCGATCGCGCGGTCCTCCGCCCGCACCGCCGCGACCGGGTGGCTGGCCGGCCCGGCGGCGCGCTTGACCGCGCCGGAGCCGGAGGAGGATCCGCCCTCTTCGTCGTCGCGCGGGCGCTTCGGTCCCTTGCCGGCGAGCCGGTCGGTGGAAACGTGCGGGTCGATGAAGGCCGCGTGCACGACATGGCCCTTGACGTCGATCACGCGCGCGTCGGCCGGGATCGGGGTCGAAGCCGCCGGTCCGACGGCCTCGATGACGCCGCCCCGCACGACCACGACGCCGGGATCGATCACCTTCCCCGGCGACACGATCACTCGCCCCCCCTGGAGGGCGTAAGCGAGGCGGTCGCTGCCCGGAGGGCCGGCGGCCGAAGCGGGCAACGCGAGGAGGACGAGGAGAAGGCTGGTGAGCGTTTTGCGGATGAAGTTTTCCATGCAGGCGCGGGATTCTATATGCTCCCCGTTCGCGGACCGGCCCGAACTTGCGGGCCGCCGCTCCAAAACAACGGGACTGGAGGACACAATGATTCGCAAAGCATCCATCCTCGGGATTTCTCTGCTACTCGCCGGCGCGGTGATCGCCTCCGCGCAGGACAAGAAGCCGCTCTCGCCCGCCGGCACGGCCGGGACGATGGTCGGCGGGACGTGGGGCGCGCCGGACAAGGATGGCGAGCGCGCGTACTCGGGCGGAAAGTGGATCGAGATGACGTACAGCCGCCCCATGCTGCGCGGCCGCACGGACATCTTCGGCAAGGGCGCGGACTACGGCAAGACCGTCAACGGCGGCGCGCCGGTCTGGCGTGCGGGCGCCAACGCGACGACCAAGCTCACGACGGAAGTTCCCCTGATGATCGGCGGCAAGACGCTCGCCCCCGGCAGCTACGACGTGTTCGTCGAGCTGAAGGAAGGCGCGTGGACCCTCATCCTCTCGACGCAGCCGACGCAGGACAAGTACGACCCGAAGAACAAGGCGGCGATCTGGGGCTCGTACGACTACGACCCGAAGTTCGACGTCGTCCGCGTTCCGATGACGATGGTCACCCCGGCGGTGTCGATCGAGCAGTTCACGATCGCCTTCGTCGACATGACCGACGCCGGCGGCAAGCTCGCGCTGGCCTGGGAGAAGACGGCCGGAGTCGTCCCCTTCACGGTCGCCAAGTAACGACATGCCAAACGTAGCGGGAGGGGCCCGGCCCCTCCCCTACTTTCTCTTGCTCGCGCTGCTGGCCGCCGCGACGGTGGCCGCGCAGGATCGATCCATCCCATTCTGGCCGAACGCGGTCCCCTCGGCCATCCATTCCGAAGTCGACGGCGTCGCCGCGCTCGAGACGGTGCGCGAGCTCAGCCGCTACCATCGCGTCCAGGGCTCGCCGGGCTTCGCCGCCGCGGCCGAGATGATGAAGCAGAAGGCGATCGCCGCCGGGCTCTCCGACGCCGTGATCGAGCGCTTCCCCGCCGACGGCAAAACCAAGTACGCGCACTTCCTCTCGCACGTCGGTTGGGACCCTGTCTCCGCGACGCTCGAGGAGATCACGCCGACGACGCGGCTCATCGTCGCTTTCCCGGATCTTCCCGTCGCGCTCGCGGACTACTCCCAGGATGCCGATGTCACGGCCGAGCTCGTGGATGTCGGCGCGGGAACGTCGGCGAAGGACTACGAGGGTCGCGACGTTCGGGGCAAGATCGTCCTCGCCGACGGGACGCTCCCGACCGTCCACCGCCTCGCCTGCGAAGAACGGGGCGCCGCCGGCTTTCTCTCCAGCTACCCGAACCAGGC
>JANMBR010000014.1:0-3693 GCA_031360505.1 Acidobacteriota bacterium | reverse complement strand
CCGGCGACGAGCCCGGTGCTCAGGACGACGAAGCCGCCCGGACCGAGCTCGTGGCGCCGGATCGTTCGCAGAACGCCGACGAGGATCCCGGCGAGCGCCGCGTACACGAGCAGGTAGCTGAAGACGGCGAGCGGCCAGCGGTACCAGGGCGCGAGGTTCGTCACGTAGGTGAAGGGCAGATCGGGGTCGATCATCCCGAAGCCGTGCAGCGCCAGGGTCGCCAGGTAGTGGAGCGGATGGTTGCGTAGGAAGAGCCCCGGGGTCGCGTCGCCGCGGTAGAGCGGGTTCGTGTAGACGAGAAACGGCGATTGATCCGGCTGAACGAGCGTCGCGTACTTCAGCGCGGCCATTCCCCAGGCCGCCTGCTGCCGGTAGAGGTCTTTCTCGATGAGGGGATTGAGAGTTCCGAACAGGCGATGATTGATGAGGACCTGCGGAATGAAGGGCGGGATGAGCCCGGCAAGCGCGGCGCCCGCTCCCGCGAAGCCGACGTCGCGCCAGCGCAGCGCGCGCACGGCCCACACGAGGATGAGCGCCGCGATGATCACGATGTTCGCCGGCCGCACGGCCACGGAAACGGCGGCGAAAAAGAAGCAGAGAAAGATCTGGCGGGTCGGCGCTCCGGGTCGCTCCCGGCCGGGAGCCTTCCACGCGAGCGCGACGCTGACGAGGATCAGCACGGCCGAGAGCAGGTCGCTGAGCGCCTCGGAGGCGTGGAGCAGGAGGATCGGGTTCAACGCACCGATCGCATAAGCGAGCACGCCCGTTCCCGGGGACTCGAAGACGGCGGCGAGCTTGCGGCCGACGTACGCGCAGGCGCCGAGGTAGACGACGAGCTGCACCACGAAGACCGCGAGACGCAGCTCTTCCTGGGGCATGGCGCGAAACCCGGAGACGGCCGCCAGGAAGAGCGGGTAGCCGTATGTGCGCACGTCCGTCGGCCAGGCCAGGAGTCCCTGCGTGCGGATGATCTGGCTCAGGTAGTAGTAGCCCCAGGAGTCGTAGATCGCGGTCGGGTAACCCTCGACGAACCAGTAGCAGGCGATCGCGACGGATGCGATCGTCGCCCCGATGACGATCCGTCCGCGGGTGCCGTCCGCGGGCACGCTCACGGTGTGAGTGGAAGGGGAACGTCGCGGTAGCGCACCACTGGCGACGAATCTTACCGGAACGACGCCCCGCCTCGGCCAGGAGCCAGGTCAGGGATAAGCTTGGCGGCGTCGCCGATGATTTCCCTCGCCGAGATCCGCGCTGCGGCCGAGAGGCTCTCGGGACGCGTCCACCGCACACCCCTGGTTTCCTCGGTCGAGCTCGGCCAGCGTGCCGGCGTGCGGCTCTTCCTCAAGTGCGAGAGCTTCCAGAAGACAGGGTCCTTCAAGGCGCGGGGAGCGCTCAACAAGGTCCTGTCGCTGTCGCAAGCCGATCGGGCCCGCGGCCTCGTCACGGTCTCTGCCGGCAACCACGCGGCGGCGGTGGCCTGGGCGGCGCGCTCGGCGGGCTGTTCCGCAGTCGTCGTCATGCCGACCGACGCGCCGCGGTCGAAGGTCGAGGCGGTTCGTGGCTACGGGGCCGAGATCGTGCTCCATCCGGACCGGCCGACGCTCTTCGACAAGCTGAACGAGGTGAAGGACGCGCGGGGCCTGACGTTCGTCCATCCGTTCGATGATGCCGTCGTGCTCGCGGGAGCCGGCACCGTGGGCCTCGAGATCGCCGAGGAGATGCCGGATGTCGAGATCGTGATCGTTCCCGTGGGGGGCGGCGGGCTTCTCGGCGGGGTGGCGTCGGCGGTGAAGCAGCTCCAGCCCCGCGTGCGCGTCGTCGCCGTCGAGCTCGAAGCCGGCCCGGGCCTCGCTCCCGCCCTCGCCGCCGGAAAGCCGGTGCCGGTCACGCGGCCGGCGACGCTGGCCGACGGCATGACGCCGCCCTTCGTCGGCGCGCTGCCGCTCTCGATCGCTCGGGAGGCCGTGGACGAGATCGTCACCGTGACCGAAGAGGAAATTCGCGACGCCATGCGCCTGCTGATGACGCGGGCGAAGCTCTACGTCGAAGGTTCCGGGGCCGCGGCGACCGCCGCACTGCTCGCAGGGAAGATGACTTTGCCGCCCGGCATGCGCGTCGTCGCGATCGTCTCGGGCGGCAACGTGGATCTGGACCGCGTCGCCGGACTCGCTCAATAGCCGGGTTCCGTAGGGGCGGCCCTTGGGCCGCCCGCGGGCGGGGCGAGCCCCGCCCCTACGGCACCAAAATGCGATTCCTGGCGACCGAGCTCCGATATCTCTGCGTCGCGTATCCGACGATGGCGCCCACCAGCGCGCCCGGAAGCATGATCTCGAAGTAGTAGTGCTTGCCATTGGGGTCGGGCATGGCGGCGACGATCCATGCGAGCAGTAGCCCGACGGCAAGGCCGAACAGGACTCCGAGCGGCAGCGAACTGACCTTGCGCGCGAAGAAGCCGATCGAGAGCCCCGCCACGAGGCCCTTGAAGGTGGAGCCGATGACGATGCCGAGCAGTTGATTGCGGACCTCCGGCGTGAAATACGCCGTCAGTCCGTCGAGAATCCCGAGCACGCCGCCGAGAAGCAGTCCAAATACCGGTTTGCTCATTGTTCGTCCACCCTCCACCCTTCTATTCAACGCGACCCGAAATTCCTTTAGCGTCTCCCATAGAGAAACAGGACCGTCCGCATGACGAGGTAGGCCAGCACGACCAGGATCGGGGCCTGGTAGCGCGTCGCGAAGCGCCCGGCGCGCTCGATAAAGCCCTCCCGATGGGCGAACACGCGCTCCCCGTCGAGAAACCTCCCGACCTCGGCGGCAAGGTCGGCGGCCGCCGCGTACCGTTCGCGCGGCTCGGCCGACATGGCGCGCAGTACGATCGCCTCGAGCGGCCGCGGCGCGCTCGCGTCGATTCTCCGCGTTGGCGCCGGCGCGAGACGGGCCTCTCCGCGCACCCGCCGCTCGGCCGCCGCGGCGTCGAAGGGCGCCTGCCCCGTCAGCAGGAAGTGCAGGATCGCGCCGAGGGCATAGACGTCGGCCGCAGCGCCGATGCTGGCCGCGCCCTCGGCCTGTTCCGGCGCCATGTAGGCGGGCGTGCCGACGATCGCGCCGGCGGCGGTCGAGGACGCCGTGGGCGCCGTTGTCGGCGAAGCGAACGATGCCCCGTCCGCGTCGGCCAGGACTTTCGCCACGCCCCAGTCCATGACGAGCACCTCCCCGAAGGGGCCGATCATCACGTTCTCGGGTTTGAGGTCCCGGTGCACGACGCCGTGAGCGTGGGCGAAGGCGACCGCCTCGCAGATGCGCTGGAAGGCGCGCAGGCGCTCCGGCAGGGTCATGGCGCCTGCCAGCTCGTCCAGCCGCTTGCCGTCCACGCGCTTCATTGCGTAAAAGACGCGGCCGTCCGGGAGCATTCCGGCGTCGTGCACGGGCACGATGCCGGGGTGCTCGAGCCGCGCGATGACGCGCGCCTCGGTGCGCATTCGCTCCACGATCTCCGGCCGCGCGGCCGCGGTCGCGACGACTTTCAGCGCCACCTTGCGGCCGAGGACGGTGTCCTCGGCGAGGTAGACCGTGGACATGCCTCCGCGCCCGAGCTCTTCGATGGGGCGGTACTTCGTCTCGCCGAGGTCCGGCCACTCGGCCACGCGCTTCAAGTGGCGGACGGTCTCGTCGGAGAGCCACCTCATTCCGAGA
>JANMBR010000082.1:0-10895 GCA_031360505.1 Acidobacteriota bacterium | reverse complement strand
CGTGCCCTCGAGTGTCTTTGGGAACGGGCGCGGGGCAAAGAGCCCGACCTCGGCGTCTTTCAGGGCCGCGAGACCCTGTGCGACGGCATATGTGTAGGTCCCGATGCCGGTCCGCTCGGCCAGAAGGGCCCGACTGTCGATGGCGATGCGCACCTGGAGCAGTCTACAGTTGAGGTCGACAGTCAACAGACTGAGCCCCATGCCCCCCGACGGCCGACTCACTTCGGGCCGGAGTTGACGCCCGGCCGCATCCGGGTAGAATGCGCGGTTCGATCATGAAGCTGGCCGCCGTTTCCCTGGATTCCGTGCTCGACGAGCCCCTGCGGTTCGAGAGCGCCCTTCCGGTCGCCGTTGCGGCGATCGACCGGGAGCCCCTCGTCGCGATCTCCCCCCTGGAAATGACGGGCGAGGTCATGCGCATCGAAGGGGGATACGCGCTCACGGCCCGGCTCGTCTACGGGGGGCAGCTCGAGTGCAGCCGTTGCCTCACGACCTACCCCTTCCAGCAGGAAGAAGCCTTCTCGCTCGTCCTCTACCCGAAGCGGGTGATGACGCAAGAGGAGATGGAGCTGGCCAAGGAAGATCTCGACGCCATGTTCTACGAAGACCCCGTGGTCGAGCTCGCGCCGATCGCGGAGGAGCGGGTCCAGATGGCCATGCCCATGAAGCCGCTGTGCCGGGAGGACTGCAAGGGCCTGTGTCCCGCCTGCGGCAACGACTTGAATCTTGGTCCGTGCGCCGGCGCGCACGTTAACGTCGACCCCCGTTGGGAGGCCCTCCGGGCCCTCAAGGAGAAAGTGTAGGAGAACGATGCCCAATCCAAAACGACGCCACAGCAAGGCCCGCCGCGACAAACGCCGCGCGCACGACGCGCTGACGCCCCCGGCCCTCTCGGACTGCCCGAACTGCCACGAGGCGAAGCAGCCGCACCGCGTCTGTCCGCGCTGCGGGTACTACAAGGGCAAGCAGGCGATCAACACCTAAGAATTGTGGGGTCGGGTCTCCAGTTTTCGCTTTCCAGTGGCAGCGGGACTACGGGACGCTTGCGGTCCGGAAACCGAAAAATTCAGACCTGAACCCTTATAATCCCCGCACTCGTGACGCCTGCAGAGAAAAGAGGCTAGGGGTGCGGATCGCGGTGGACGCGATGGGGGGAGACAACGCCCCTCAGGTCAACGTCGACGGCGCGATCGCGGCCGTCCGCGAATTCGGCATAACCTGCCTCCTCGTCGGCAGGGCCGCGGAGCTCGAGAAGCTCGTCCAAGAAGCCGGGTACACCGGGCGAGACATCGAGATCGTGGATGCGCCCGAGGTCGTCACGATGGACGATCCGGCGACGTCTCCGATTCGCAAAAAGCGCAACTCCTCGATCCGCATCGCGGCCAACTGCGTGCGCGACGGACGCGCCCAGGGGCTCGTCTCGGCCGGACACACCGGGGCCGCGATGGTCTGCGCGAAGATGGTGGTCGGAATGATCGAGGGCGTCGACCGGCCGGCGCTGGCCACGGTCCTGCCCAATCTGAAGGGCCACTGCCTGCTGCTCGACGTCGGCGCGAACCCGGACACCAAGACCCCGCACTTCCGCGAGTTCGCGGTCATGGGCTCGATCTACGCCGAGCTCGCCTTCCACAAGAAGGCGCCCTCGATCGGCCTCATGTCGATCGGCGAGGAGGAGTCCAAGGGCACCGACAAGACGAAGGAAGCCTTCAAGGCCCTGAAGGAGACCGGCTTGAACTTCATCGGCAACGTCGAGGGCCGCGACGTCTTCAACGGCACGGTGGACGTGATCGTCACGGACGGCTTCACCGGCAACGTGATCCTCAAGGTCTCCGAGGCCCTGGCCGAGATGGTCGAGAACCTCTTGCGCGAGGAGATCAAGCGGACGCTGCAGGCCTCCGTCGGATTTCTGCTTTCGAAGGCGGCCTTTCGCCGCTTCAAGCAGCGCCTCGACTACTCGGAGTACGGCGGCGCGCCGCTGCTCGGGATCAAGGGCTGCGTGATCATCTGCCACGGCCGCTCGTCGGCCAAGGCCGTCAAGAATGCGATCCGCTTCGCCGCCGAGTTCTCCCGCCAGAACCTCGCCGAAAAGATCCAGGCCCAGATCGCCGAATTGCATTCGCGCGAAGAGCGGCTGGCGAAGGCTTGACGGCGAAGGCGACGAGGAGCCTGGAATGATCCGCGCGAAGATCCTCGGCACCGGGGCGGCCGTCCCGAAGAAGATCCTCTCGAACGCGGATCTCGAGAAGCTCGTCGAGACCTCCGACGAGTGGATTGTCTCGCGCACGGGCATCCGTGAGCGCCACATCGTCTCGGAGGGCGAGCACTTCTCGGATCTCTGCACGCGCGCGGGCGAGCTCGCCCTGAAGCGCGCGCAGGTCAAGCCCGAAGACGTGGACATGATTCTCGTCGGGACGATCTCGGGCGATATGACCTTTCCGGCGACCTCGTGCCTCGTGCAGCGTAATCTGGGCGCCGTCCGCGCCGCGGCGTCGGACGTGGGCGCGGCCTGCGTCGGCTTTCTCTACGCGCTCCACCTCGCGGACGGCTTGATCCAGTCGGGCAAAGCCCACAACGTGCTCGTCATCGGCGGCGAGATCCTGTCGCGCTACGTGGACTGGACCGACCGAAACACCTGCGTCCTCTTTGGCGATGGTGCCGGGGCCGTCCTGCTCCAGGCGACGCGGGGGGACCACGGCATCCTCGGGAGCATCATGAAGGCCAACGGCGCGTACCACGATCTCATCTGCATGCCGGGCGGCGGCTCGGACCATCCGGCCAACGACCCCAGGTCGCTCGAGGCGCGCCTTCCGTACATCAAGATGAAGGGCAACGAGACGTTCAAGGTCGCCGTCAAGGCGATGGCCGACGTTTCGACGGAGCTTCTGACGGAGCAGGGCTTCACGAAGGAGCAGGTGAGTCTCTTCATTCCGCACCAGGCGAACGCCCGCATCATCGATGCGGTCGGCGAGCGGCTCAAGATCGACCCGGCCAGGGTCTGCAAGAACGTGGACCGCTACGGCAACACCTCCGCGGCCTCGATCCCGATCGCGCTGGACGAATCCGTGCGCGAGGGAAGGATCAAGGACGGCGACATGGTGCTCTTGACCGCTTTTGGAGCGGGGCTCGTGTGGGGATCGGTATTGCTGCGATGGTAGGAACGGTCTAGACCCAACCGATGGGCACGCTCGCCCTCCTGTTCCCCGGCCAGGGCTCGCAATCCGTCGGCATGGGCAAGGCGCTCTACGAGGCGTCGGCGGCCGCGCGGGCGGTGTTCGACGAGGCGGACGCGGCGCTCGGCTTCGCGCTGTCGCGGCTGTGCTTCGAGGGGCCCGAGGAAGACCTGAAGCTCACGGCGAACACGCAGCCGGCCATCCTGACGCACTCGATGGCCGCATTCGAGGACCTGCGCGCGCGCTTTCCCGAGCGGCTCGAGGGGGCCGCGTTCGCCGCGGGCCACTCGCTCGGGGAATACTCGGCCAACGTCGCGGCGGGAGCGCTCCCGTTCGGTGAAGCGGTCCGCCTCGTGCGCGAGCGCGGGCGGTTCATGCAGGAAGCCGTGCCGGCGGGCGTCGGCGCCATGGCGGCGATCGTCGGGCTGGCTCCCGCGCAAGTGGAGGCCGCCTGCCGCGATGCGGCTCAGGGTGAAGCGGTCTCCCCGGCCAACTACAACTCGCCCGAGCAGACCGTGATCGCCGGGCACGCGGCGGCCGTGGCGCGCGCCTCGGAGGGGTGCCTCGCGCGCGGGGCCAAGCGCGCGATCCCGCTCGCGGTGTCGGCGCCATTTCACTGCGCGCTGATGTCGCCCGCCCGCGAGAAGATGCGGCCGCTGCTCGACGCGGCCGCGTTCGGCAACGCCGCAGTTCCGGTCGTCACGAACGTGGATGCCGCCGCGGCGACGGCGGGCGGTGCCCTGCGCGACGCGCTCGTGCGCCAGATCGACTCTCCCGTGCGCTGGGTCGAGACCGTCCAGCTCCTCTGCCGGCAGGGCGCGGACCGGGCCCTCGAGATCGGCCCGGGCAACGTGCTTGCGGGTTTGGTGCGGCGCATCGAGAAGGGGCTCAAGGTGGAGGGCTATGCGGGCTAGGGGCCTGCGGATCCTGGCGCTGGCGATCCTCCCGGCCGCGTGCGTGACGACGCGGCCGACGCCGGCTTCGCCGTTCGATGCCGCCGTGATGACGGCGCAGGCGCGCTGCAAGTGCCGCATGGGCGTTGCGGCGCGCCATGTCGAGAGCGGGCGATCGTACGAGCACAACGGCGCGGCCGAGTTCGAGTCGGCCTCCGTCATCAAGATCGCCGTCCTCACCGAGGCGATGGCCGGCGTGCGCGAGGGCCGCGTGGACCTCTCCGAGCGCTGGGACCTGACGGCCGAGAACAAGGCCGATGGCTCCGGGATGCTGCTCATGCTGGATCCGGGTTTGAACCCCACCTGGAACGACCTCGCGACGCTGATGATCGGGCCGTCGGACAACACGGCCACGAACGCCTGGATCCTCCGGCTCGGGGTCGAGCCCATCAACGCGCGGATGGCGTGGCTCGGGTTTTCGCACATCCGCCTCTTCGGAACGATCCCGATGCTTTCGCAGAAGGACGAGGAGCCTTCGCCCTGGAAGGGGTTCCACCTCGGCACGCTCACGCCGCACGACGTCTCCGAGTGGATGACGAGCGTGGCCAGGGGCCAGCTCCTCGACGCCGACTCGTCGAAGAAGATCTTCGAGTACCTCGACAAGGACCCGAGCCGGCTGCGCATCGCGCGGCGCTTTCCGCCCGGCGACCTGTGGGCCGGAAAGACCGGGTCCATGTCGGGTGTGCGAAACGACTCCGGCATCCTCCGCACGAAGAAGGGCCGTTTCGTCCTCGTCGTCTTCACCGACGGCAGCAAGGCCGAAGGGTTCGGGCCGGACCACCCGGCGGTCATCGCGATTGCCGACCTGGCGAAGACGATCGTGGATGGGTGGAGCAAGGACCTGCCGGACATCGTCGACAAACCGGAGTAGGGGCGGGGCTCGCCCCGCCCGCTTCAGCAGCACCCTGACTATTGCGGGCGGCCCAAGGGCCGCCCATACGGCGCCTTGCGGGATAGAGTTCGGACCTGCATGAACCGCTTCACCGCCAAGATCGCCCTCGTCACCGGCGCCTCCCGGGGCATTGGCGAGGCGATCGCCCGGCGCCTGGCCTCCGAGGGCGCTCATGTGCTCGCGGCGGCGCGCTCGGCCGACGCGCTCGACCGCGTGGTCTCGGAGATCGTGGCCGCGGGCGGCAAGGCTTCCGCCCTCGCGCTCGACCTGGCCGACGCCGCGTCGATCGACGCCGCGGTCAAGACGGCGCTCGCCGCGCACGGCGAGATCCACGTGCTCGTCAACAATGCGGGTGTCACGGAGGACAACCTCATCCTGAGGATGGGCCGCGACGCCTGGGACCGCGTCCTCGCGACGAACCTCACCGGTGTCTTTCTGCTGACGCAGGCCGTGATCAAGGGAATGGTGCGCAAGCGCTACGGCCGCATCGTTAACGTGACTTCTGTCGTCGGCCTCATGGGCAACGCGGGCCAGGCGAACTACGCCGCGTCGAAGGCCGGACTGATCGGCCTGACGAAGTCCGTGGCGCGCGAGCTCGCCTCGCGCAACATCACGTGCAATGCGGTTGCCCCGGGGTTCGTCGCCACCGCGATGACGGACAAAATGACCGACGCCGCGCGGGAGGCGATGTCGACGCAGATCCCGCTCGCGCGCCTCGGCGCTCCCGACGACATCGCCGCCGCCGCGGCGTTCCTGGCCTCGGATGAGGCCTCTTACATCACCGGCACGGTTGTCAACGTGTCCGGGGGCCTCTACATGTAGGCGTTTTCTGCGTACTTGCCCCGGGGGGGCTTCTAGGAAACAATACGGCGTCTTTCAGGATCAGCAAGAAGGGGGAATGGAATGGCCGTCGAAGAAAAGGTGAAGAGCATCATCGTCGAGCAGCTCGGCGTGGACGCCAATGAAGTCACCGCGGAAGCGTCTTTCGTCGATGACCTCGGCGCGGACTCGCTCGACACCGTGGAACTCGTCATGGCCTTCGAGGAAGCCTTCAACATCGAGATTCCGGACGAGGCTGCCGAGAAGATCCAGAAGGTCAAAGACGCCGTCGAGTACATCGAGAAGAACTCCCCGAAAACCTAACATCCGATGCCCCGTTTTTCCTCTCCGCGCCGGGTGGCCGTGACGGGGCTGGGCCTCGTTTCGCCGCTCGGCATCGGCAACCACGCCAACTGGGAAGCGTTGAAAGCGGGGCATTGCGGCCTCGGGCCCATCACGCGCTTCGACGCCTCCCGGCTCTCCTCGCGAATTGCCGGTGAGGTCAAGAGCTTCGATCCGGCCCTGTACATCGACAAGAAAGAGATCAAGAAGATGGACACCTTCATCCATTACGCGATGGGCGCGGCCCATCTCGCGATGGAGGACTCCGGGGTGCCCGTGACGGACGAGAACCGGGAGCGCTTCGCCGTCGTTGTCGGCTCCGGGATCGGCGGGCTGCCGCTCATCGAAGAGACGCAGCGCAAGTTCATCGAGAGCGGGAACAACCCGCGCGTCATCTCGCCGTTTTTCATCACCGGCCTCATCGTCAATGAGGCGGGCGGCAACATCTCGATCAAGTACGGGATGAAGGGGCCGAACCTCGCCACCGTCACCGCGTGCACGACCGGCGCCCACGCCATCGGCGAGGCCTTCCGGATGATCCAGTACGGAGAGGCCGACCAGGCTATCGCCGGCGGCACGGAATCCGTGATGACGCCGCTGGCCGTCGGCGGCTTCGGCGTGATGAAGGCTCTGTCCTCCCGCAACGACGATCCGCTCCACGCTTCGCGCCCCTGGGACCGCGACCGCGACGGCTTCGTCATCGCCGAGGGGGCGGGCCTCGTGATCCTCGAGGAAATGGACATCGCGAAGAAGCGCGGCGCCCGGATCTACGCCGAGCTCGTCGGATACGGGATGTCGGGCGACGCTCACCACATCGCCGCCCCGTCCGAAGACGGCGACGGTCCGGCGCGCGTCATGAAGAACTGCCTTGCCGACGCGGGGTTGAACCCCGAACAGATCGGTTACATCAACGCCCACGGCACCTCGACGCCTCTCGGCGACAAGGCCGAGACCCTCGCCATCAAGCGAGTGTTCGGCGCCCATGCGAGAAAGCTCGCCGTGTCTTCGACGAAATCCATGACGGGACACCTGCTCGGCGCCGCCGGCGGCCTCGAAACGGGAATCTGCGCGCTGGCGGTCTACCACGGCGTGCTCCCGCCCACGATCAACTACACGAACCCCGACCCCGAATGCGACCTCGACTACGTGCCGAACACGGCGCGCGAGCAGCGCGTGGAGTACGTCCTGTCGAACTCCTTCGGCTTCGGCGGCACCAACGGCTGCCTCATCTTGAAGAGGATGGACTGATCCACGCATGAATTCCCTCGTCTGCATCGCCTACGTTCCCGACACAGAGACCCGGATCCGCATCGGCGCCGACGGCAAGTCGATCGACGAAGCCGACGTGAAGTGGATCGTCTCGCCTTACGACGAATACGGCCTCGAAGAGGCCCTCAAGATCCGCGAGGGCAAGGGCGCCGGGACGGTGACGGTGCTCGCCGTCGGGCCCGAGCGGGCGAAGACGGGCCTGCGGGAATGCCTGGCGCGGGGCGCGGACGACGCGATCTGGGTCGACTCGACGGGGGTGTCCTACCTCGACGCGCTCGGCACGGCCAAGGCCCTGGCGGCGGCCGCGAAGGACGGCGCCTGGGACTTCATCTGGTTCGGGCAGAAGGGCGTGGGTTACGACGAGTCGCTCGTCGGACCGATGTTTGCCGAGCTCTTCGGCGTGCCCCACGTGGGCAGCGTGATCAAGCTCGAGGTCGGCGACGGCAAGGTCACGGCGCACCGCGAGATCGAGGGCGCCCACGAGGTCGTCGAGTGCTCCCTGCCGGCCGTGTTCACGGCGCAGAAGGGCCTGAACGAGCCGCGCTACGCGTCGCTCAAGGGCATCATGGCGGCCAAGAAGAAGCCCATCGCCGAGAAGAAGCTCGCGGAGCTCGGCGTCGCGGAAGCGGACCCGGCCCAGGCGAAGACGCGCTGGAGGAAGCTCGAGCTGCCGCCCGCGCGCCAGGCCGTGAAGCTCGTGTCCGCGGACGATCCTGTGGCGGCGGGCAAAGAGCTGGTGCGTCTCCTGCGGGAAGAAGCGAAGGTGATTTGACCGTGCGCAGCGACGGTCAAATCATCCCGAGCGAAGCGAGGGATCCCTTTCAAGTCACAACTGCGACTCCGAACGAGCCAAAGGAACCCGCAGCATGAAATTCCTCGTCTTCATCGAACAGCGCGACGGCAGGATCCGCAAGGCTTCTCTCGAGGCGTTGTCGCTCGCGCGCAGGCTCTCGGGCGGACCCGTCGCGGCCGTCCTGCCCGGAAAGGGCGTGACCGCCCTCGCGAAGGAGCTCGGCAAGTACGGCGCCGGCACCGTGTACGTCGCCGACCGGGACGACCTCGCGCTCTACAGCAACAAGGGATACGTCGGCGCGCTCGATGCGGCGACGAAGAAGGCCTCGCCCAACGCCGTTCTGATCGCGGCCACCTCCATGGGCAAGGACGTGGCCCCGCGGTTCGCCGCGCGCAACGACGTGTCGGCGCTGGCCGACGTCATGGAACTGCGCGTCGAAGGGGATCGCCTCGTCGCCTGGCGGCCGGTCTACTCCGGCAAGGCCCGCGTCGAAGTGGACTGCGGCGCGGCGAAACTCCAGATCGCGACGACTCGGCCCAACGTGTTTGCCGCCGAGGCCGATGCGGGCGCGGGGGAGGCTGCCGTCGAGGCGCTCGAGCTCGGCGATATCACGCCACGCGCGAAGGTGCTGCGCGTCGAGACCTCCGAGTCGAAGGAACTGGACGTCTCCGAAGCAGACATCATCGTGTCCGGCGGCCGCGGCATCAAGGGGCCCGAGGGCTGGCCCGTCATCCGAGACCTGCAACAGGCGCTCGGCGCGGCACTGGGCGCTTCGCGCGCCGTCGTGGACGCGGGATGGATCGACCACCAGTACCAGGTCGGCCAGACCGGCAAGGTCGTCTCGCCCACGCTGTACGTTGCCTGCGGCATCTCCGGCGCGATCCAGCACCTCGCCGGCATGGGCACCTCCAAGGTCATCGTCGCGATCAACAAGGATCCCGAGGCTCCGATCTTCAAGGTCGCGACCTACGGCGTCGTCGGGGACATCTTCCAGATCGTCCCGGAGTTCGCGAAAGCGGTGAGGGCGGCCAAGGCGGAATAGCCGTCGGCAGCGCGGCTCCCCCTCAAGGGCGGGTGCGGGGAGGCGGACGGTCGCGAGAGACGCGGACGACGTCGCCGCGCTCCACGGTCGGGAAGGGGGCGGCGAAGCGGCGGACGTAGATCTCGCCCTGCGTCGGACTCTCCCGATAGTCGGCCCAGGCCGCGTACGTGTAGCCGCCCTCGGCGGCGACGCTCTGGTAGTCGCCGCACTGGATGAGGCTCGTCGCGCGGCTCGTGGCGCTCGAGAGGCGCAGGGCCGGATCCCATGTCGCGCCTCCGTCGTTCGACTGGCGCATGTAGACGTCGGCGCCGGCGCGCGTGGGGTCGTTCCGGGAGTCCTTGTACGCGACCGACACGGTGCCGGTGGAGCGATCCACGCGGAGCCACGGATGGTACCGGTCGACCTCGCCGCCGCGCTCGTCGTCGACCGGGGCCGGCTGCGACCAGGTGAGCCCGCCGTCGTCGGACCGGCTGAAGTAGACGTCGGGGGCGCAGACCGCGGGGGCCCCGCAGACTTCCCCGCATTGTCCGACGCCGGGCGGGTAGTCGGCCCAGGCCGCGTAGACGGCGCCGCGCCGCGGGCCGCCGGAGCGGTCGACGGACACCGACGCTTGCACGATGACCGGGCGGATGCAGTGCGATGGCGGAACGAGGTCCGTCCGGGTGTTGACCGGAGCGGCCTCGACCGACGGCTCGAACGTTTCGCCGCCGTCCTGCGAGCGCATGACGCGGATCGAGTGCCGGGGGCCGTCGCGGAACGCGAGGTAGACGGCCCCGTCGCCGCCGACCGCCAGGTCGAGTCCGGTCACGACGGCCTGCTCGACGAGCTGCGGCGGCGAAAACGTCTCCCCGGAGTCGAGCGAACGCGAGACGAAAACCCCGCCGCGCGGCCACTTCCAGGCCACGTACACGCGGTCGCGGTACGGGCTCCGGGCGTCGTCGTCCACCGCGAGGGCGACCTTGTCGTTGCGGTCGAGGCCCGCCACGCGGACGGCCGCCTCCCACGTCCGGCCGCCGTCGGGGGAACGCACGACATCGATGCCGGTGCCGCCCGACCCGGCCGGGACCCGAGCGAGATACGCGGCGCCGCGGCTGTCGAACGCGACCATGGGGTCGTTGTCGAGGCTCGACCCCTCGCCGAGAGGGACGGGCACGCGCGTCCACGTCTCGCCGCCGTCCCGCGTGGACATCGCGAGGATGCGCCCGTCCGAGAGGTTCATCGCCGCCGCGAGAACGACGGCCGGATCCGACGGGTCCGCCGCGATCGAGACTTCCGCCTGGGTCCCGGGCCATTGGCTCGCGTTGCGGTCGAGGTCGGCGTCGAGGCCCGTCCCGGCCCGGCGCGCGAGGACCGTGAGTGCTCCCGACCCGAACAGGACGAGCGTTGCGAGCGCGGCCAGCCCGTGGCGAAACCGATGGGGGCGGTGAAACAGGTTCAACTCCGGAAGGGTAGCACCCGGGGTCCCGGGAATCTTCGGAACCGGATCGGGTCCGGGTTAAGATTCCGCCCGCATGCCGCCGCTTCCCGCCGAAGGTCTGGTTCTCGGCCTGCCTGGCCGCGCGGTGTTTGCACTCCTCGTCCTCGCGTCCGTCGTCGCCTTCGTCTACTCCTGCTC
>JANMBR010000390.1:0-4427 GCA_031360505.1 Acidobacteriota bacterium | reverse complement strand
CGACGATGTGCACCTCGATCTTCGGCATCTCGTTCATGCGCAGCACCGGATAGTCGTCGAAGTTGCCCTGCTGGACGCGGCCGTTCTTGAGCGTGATCTCGCCGTAGAGCGCGGCCGTCAAGCCGTACACGATGGCCGACTCGACCTGCGCCGTCACGCCGGCGGGGTTGATGCAGATGCCGCAGTCGATCGCCGCGACGACGCGGTGCACGCGGATGCGGCCCTTGTCCACGGACACGTCCGCGACCTGCGCCACGTAACTCTCGAAGGAGTGGTGCACGGCGACGCCGCGGAACTGGCCCTTCGGCGGCGCGGCACCGGCCTTGGCCACCGCGAGATCCAGCGCGCCGACGTGCCGCGGCGAGCCCTTCAGGAGCGCGCGGCGGTAAGCGACCGGATCCTGCCCCGCCGCGGCCGCGAGCGCGTCGACCATCGTTTCCATGACGTAAGCCGTGTGCGTGTGGCCGACCGAGCGCCACCAGAGGACCGGCACGGCCGACTTGGGCGAGTGGAGCCCTACGAAGTGGTGCGGCGTCCTCTTGACGTAGGGCGAATCCGCGACGCCTTCCACCGAGGCCTCGTCGATCCCGTCCTTGATCAACATCGCGAAGGGCGTGCCTTCCATGATCGACTGACCGACGATCTGCTGGCGCCACGCCGCCGGCAGGCCGTCCGGCCCGAGGCCGACGCTCACGCTGTGCGCCCACATGGGCCTGTAGTACCCCCCGCGCATGTCGTCCTCGCGCGTCCAAACGACCTTCACCGGCACGCCCGCTGCCTTGGCCACGTGAACCGCCTCGGCAACGAAGTCGCTGGCCGGGTTCGCGCGCCGGCCGAAACCGCCGCCGAGAAACGTCGTGTGGATCTTCACTTGCTCCGGTTTCAGGCCGGTGATCTTCGCCGCGACTGCCTGATCGCCGCTCTGGAACTGCGTGCCGGTCCAGATCTCGCAGGAGTCGGCCCCGACCGATGCGGCGCAGTTCAGGGGCTCCATCGTGGCGTGCGCGAGGTACGGGAAGGCGTACTCGGCCTCGACCTTCGTCTTCGCCGCGGCAAGCGAGGTGTTGACGTCGCCGGCGGCCGCGGCCTTGACGCCGTCCTTTTCCGCGAGCGTCCGGTAGTGCGCCGCCATCTTCGTCGAGTCGAGATCGGCGCCGGCGCCGAGGTCCCAGTCGACCTCCAACGCCTCGCGCCCGAGATTGGCCGCCCAGAAGTGGTCCGCCACGACCGCGACGCCCGAGGGCACCTGCACGACCGCGCGCACGCCCGGCACGGCCTTCGCCTTCTCGGCATGGAAACTCTTGACCTTGCCGCCGAAGACCGGCGACCGGGCAATCAAGACCGTCTTCATGCCGGGCTGCTGCACGTCGATGCCGAATTGCGCCTTCCCCGTCACCTTTTGCGGCGAGTCGAGGCGCTTGGTGGGCTTGCCCAGGATTTTCCAGTCCTTGCGGTCCTTCAGCTTCACCGACGCCGGCGGCTTCTGCGCCTGCGCGGCCTTCGCGAGGGATCCGAACGACGCCTTGTGCGTGCCGGAGACGACGAAGCCGCTCTCCGCGCGACACGTGGAGGCCGGGACCTTCCACTGCGCGGCAGCCGCGGCGACGAGCATCTCGCGCGCCATGGCGCCGACCTGGCGGTAGCGGTCGAGCTCCGAGTAGGTCGAGCTCGAGCCTCCCGTCATCTGAGCGCCGTAGTCGGGGTGCGCGTAGACGGGGGCCGCCGGAGCGGTCTCGACGCGGATGTTCGACCAGTCGCAGCCGAGCTCCTCGGCGACCATCATCGGCAGCGTCGTCCAGATTCCCTGCCCCATCTCGGAGTGGGCCAGCAGCACCGTGACAGTGTCGTCCTCGCCGATACGCAGAAAGGCGTCGGGAGGCGGCAGCGGCTTTCCGGCGCCCGCCGCCGCCTGGAGGGCGAAGATCTTTCCCTTCGGCGCGAGCGTGAAACCGATCACCAGCCCGGCCGACGTCTTCAGGAACCGGCGCCGCGAGTGCCCGCTGTGCGCGCTCACGCCTTGCCTCCCTGTGCCGTCATGCTCGCGGCCAGGTGCACCGCCTCGCGGATGCGCTGGTAGGTCCCGCAGCGACACAGGCTCGCCGAAAGCGCCGCGTCGATCTCGGCGTCGCTCGGCTTCGGGGCTTCCTTCAGGAGAGCGGCGGCGGCCATGATCTGGCCCGGCTGGCAGTAGCCGCACTGCACGACGTCCGCCTCGATCCACGCGCGCTGCACGGGATGGAGGCCGCCGCCGTCCGCCGACAGGCCTTCGATCGTCGTCACCTTGCGGGCGCCGACCTCGGAGACCGGCAGCACGCACGATCGCACCGCTTCGCCATTCAAATGCACTGTGCACGCGCCGCACTGGGCCATGCCGCAGCCGTACTTGGTGCCGGTCAAAGCGAGCAAGTCGCGCAGCACCCAGAGCAGCGGCATGTCCGGGGGCGCTTCGACGTCTCGAACCTTCCCGTTGACGTTGAGCTTCACGGTTGTTCCCCTTTTCTCGATACTAACAACTAACTGAAAAACTCCAAGAAGGATTCAAGCTCCGTCCGGCAACTTTTCCTCGGGTGGCGCCGCGAGCGCCGCGAGCGCGCCGGTCTCGATCGCCGCGCGGATCCTTCGCATCCAGGCGAGGTAGAAAAAGACGTTGTGCATCGAGAGCAGCATCGGCGCAGAGAAGTCCTTCAGGACGAAGAGATTCCGCAGGTACGCCCGGCTGTGCCGGCGGCAGACCGGACACTCGCAGTCCGCGTCGAGCGGCGACAGGTCTTCCTTGAATCGCTCGTGCTTGATCGCGATCTCGCCGCGCGACGTGTAGACGTGGCCCATCCGGCCGTTGCGCGTCGGCAGCACGCAGTCGAAGAGGTCCACGCCCGCGCGCACCGAGGCGAGCAGGTCGGCCGGCGTTCCCACGCCCATCAGGTAGCGCGGCTTCGCGTCGGGCAGCAGCGCGGCCGACAGCTCGGTCACGCCGCGGATGGCGTCCTTGGACTCCCCCACCGCCACGCCGCCGATCGCGTAGCCGGGAAAGTCGAGATCGGCCATGGGCCCGGCGTTCTGCCGGCGCAAGTCCTCGTGCGTGCCGCCCTGGAGGATGCCGAAGAGAAGGCCCGGGCCGGCGTAGGCCCGCTTCGACCGCTCGGCCCATGCGAGGGTGAGGCGGCAGGCTTCCTCGATCTCGCGGCGCTCGGCCGGAAACGGCGGGCAGACGTCGAGCACCATGGCGATGTCCACGCCGAAGCCACCCTGCAGCTCCATCGCGCGCTCGGGAGTCAGGAAGTGCTTCGTCCCGTCCTCGAGCGCGCGGAACTCGACGCCTTCCTCGAGGATTCGTCGGCGCGAAGCGAGGCTCATGACCTGGAAACCGCCCGAGTCGGTCAGGATCGCGCGCTGCCAGCCCATGAACCGGTGGAGCCCGCCCGCCCGAAGGATGAGCTCGAGACCCGGCCGCGCCATGAGGTGATAAGTGTTGGCCAGGACGACGCGGCAGTCCCAGGCGTCGGACTCGAGCCAGTCGAAGGCAATGCCCTTGAGCGCCCCGCGCGTGCCGACGGGCATGAAGCAAGGCGTCTCGATCAAGGCGTGGTTGGTCTGGAGGACTCCGCGCCGGGCGGAAGATGCGGCGTCCCTCGCGAGAATCTGGAACATTTTCGCGAAGCTCGGGACGCTCCTAGAAGTGCACCTTCACGTCGGCCGCCGCGCCGAGGGCCTCCCGGTTCGGATTCTGGTAGTTGAATCCGCCGGTCGGGCCCCAGGTGACCGCGATGTCCACCGAGACGATCGGGATCCCGAAGCCGAGGCCGAGCGAGTACGCCCAGGTCGGGTTGGCTGCCGCGAAATCGTAGGTCGCGCCGCCGCGGAACGCGAAGAACGGGATCTTCACCTCCGCGCCGAGGGACATCTGCTGGCTCTTGGTGTTGGGCGCCAGCGTGTCGCTCTTGATGAAGTCCCCGTCGGCCGCGAGCGTCAGGAACGAGAGCACGTCCACGGCGACGCCGCCGCGGACCTGGCGCGGCAGCGGCACGCTGCCCGGGCTGCCCGCCACGTTGGCGACCCCGAACTCCGGCTGATTCAGCGCGATCCCGGCCACGCCGAACTTGACGATGCCGAGGTTGAACCGCGCGCCGAGGTCGAACGTGAACTTGTTGGTGGTCGTCGCGTTCTCGTCGAAGGCGTCGTGGACGAGTTCCGAGAGATCCTGCCCCGTGCACGTATTGTCGAAGACCGTGCAGCGGCCGAAGTACGTCACGCCCGAAACGAACCGCGCAGCGCCGCCGACCTCGAGAGCGCCGCCAAGAAACCCATGCCCGTAGGCCACGCGCGCCTCGCGCGCCGACAGGCCGGTCAGGTACAGGCCGGTTTCGTTGTGGGCGAGCCCGTTGTCGGGGCCTCCGCCGGGAACGATGTGCTCGATGTCGATCCGGGGG
>JANMBR010000386.1:0-7216 GCA_031360505.1 Acidobacteriota bacterium | reverse complement strand
CGCTCGATGTTTTCCTTCTTCGGGGACACGAAGAAATCCATGTCCTCGGTGGCGCGGATCAAGCCGAGCACGGCCATCGCCATCGATCCCACGAGGACATACTCGACTTGCTCGCGCTCGAGCGCGGCGAGTAAACGTTTCGCGTCTTCCAGGGTCATCACGGCGCCGTCATTGTACGGCTGACGGGATGACGTTCACCGGGCCCGGTTGGGATCAGACCTTGAATCGGGGTCTATCTCGGCGGCTGATTCTGTCGGGGGCACAGGATCCAGGACTGACCCCGCTACGGGACGACGTGGACGGTCCCGAGCATGTCGTCGTGGAACTGGCCGCAGTAGCTCGTGCAGTTGAATGCGAAGTCACCCGCGGTCATCGGCTGGATCGTCTGGAGCGGCAAGTTCGTTCCCTGCGGCAGGGCGCCTCCCTGCAGGCCGATGCCTCCGATCGTCTGCAGCGTGTGGACCTCGGTGACGTCGGGCGTGTCGCCGTTGTACACGTCGACCTGATAAGTCTGGCCGACCTGCAGGGTGATCTCGTTGCCCCCATTGATTCCGAGGTCGGTCGAGAAGAAGTCCCACTGCCACTGGCGCGCCCGCAGGTGGATCAGCGGCGGCGCCGCAGGCGTCTGCGTCGGAGTGATGGTCGGCGTCATCGTGATGGTGGGCGTCATGGTGATGGTCGGGGTCGGTGTCCGGGTGCGCGTATTCGTGTGTGTTGAGTTCGGAGCGTTCGTGGCCGTCGGCGGGGCCGGGGTGGGAGAAGCCCCGGACGGTGGGGGTGTCACCGTCGGGACGTACTCGAAGCTCTGCAAGTCCCACCCGCCGCAGGCGCTCGAGCCTTCCTTCTTGTAGACCTCGACGTGGCCGGTCGCGATCTCGCGCACGGTCATGGTGTACTCGAGGCTCGTCATCGCGCTCCAGAAGATCCAGTAGTGCCCGAAAGTCGGAGCTTCCAGCACTTTGACGGTGACTTCCGGATTGCCCGGGTCGTTGGTGAGCCCCGGGAAGCTGAACCAGCCGAAGCGGTCGCTGATGGCGATGGCCTGTGCGGGCGACGGATCTCCGTTGGCCGGGTCCGCGGCGTCGACCGTGATCTCGAAAGGGTGCGCGGCGAGCAGCCGCAGGGTCGTCGAGGGGGAGACCGTAACGGTCGCCTCGGCGGTCGCGCCCTGGGCAAGCAGCTTGACGGTGTAATCGCCCGGCTCGGCCCACGCGTGGGAGGGCGCCGCGGAGTTGGATGACGCGCTGTCGCCGAAATCCCAGAACCAGGAAGTGGTCGCCGAGGGGGACGTGTCGCGCAGGCGCACGGCCTGCCCGGCGACGGGGTTGGGCGGGTCCACCTCGAAGGTGACGGTGGGCGCCGACGCGGCGCGCGTGAGCCAGGCTGCGGCGATCGCGAACGCCAGGAATCCGGTGCGTCGGAAGAGCTTCAAGCGGGTGTGCCTCGATGGAAAGGCGGGGGCGGCCGCCGCGGCCGCCCCCGATTGTGATCGCCTTTAGCAGCCCGCCGGAGGGGCGCCCATGAATCCGAGGTCCGCGGTCGGGAAATTCGAGGTGATGAGCGGGAAGACCGTCGGCATGTCGATGTCCGCGACCCCGAACCACTTCGCGAGCGTTGCCCCGTACTGATCGGAGCCGCTCGTCGGGATCCAGCGGCCGCGGCCGCTCGACCCGCTGTTGGTGGTGTCGTCCGGCCCTCCGGGCTGGAGGGTCGGGAAGATCGAGCCCGTCGACGCATTCGGCGTGCCCCAGAAGTCTCCGCCGTTGACACTGTCGCCGATGACGAACTGGTGGCCGCCCCAACCATGGTCGGAACCAACCGAACCGCCGGAGCCCGAGGGCTGCAGCGTGCGGGCGAAGTCCGAAAGCGTGAACGACGTGATCTTGTCCTGCAGCCCGAGCTCGACCGTGGCGTTGTAGAACGCATTGAGCGCCTGCGACAAGTCGAGGAAGTTGTTGCCCTGGTCCGCGAGCTGGTCCTGGTGGGTGTCGTATCCGCCCTGCGAGACGAAGAAGATCTGGCGCTGCAGGTTCACCGAGCCCGAGGTCTGGTTGAGCTTGATGACCTTGGCGACCTGCTTCAGCTGGTTGCCGAGGCCGGTGTTCGGGAAAACCGTGGTGATCGTCGGGTCCACCGAGAACGCCGCGCTGATGTCGAGCGCCTGCTGCGTCGTGCCGCTGGCCCCGGCGATCATCGCGGCCGTGGTGTCGACCGTGCGCAGGTAGTCGTAGGAGGCCTTGCGCGCGACGGCCTCGGGCGTGCTGTTGAACCCGTTCAGGACGAGGACGCTCGTCAGCGAGCCCGTGCCGATCGAGAGCGGGCGCTTCAGGCCGATGCAGAAAGTCGAAGATCCCGAGATCGACGTGATCGTCGGGAACCCGGCTCCGCCCCCGTTGCACGCCGCGATGGCGTCCGCGCTGCGGCCGCCCCAGCCGGTCGGAATCTTGATATCCGCGCGGCCGCTCTGCCAGGCCTGGACCTGGTCCGAGTGCGAGAAGAGCGCATAGGGCTTGGGGACTGTGTTGGCCATGTACTGGGCCTGGGTCATGGGCGCGACGAGCGGGCCCACGTTGGACACGACCGCCATCTTGTTGGCGTTGTAGAGCGAGACCAGTTCCGGCATGTTCGGGTGGAGCCCGAACGTCTGCCCCGGCAGCGTGTTCGAGGGGTTGTTGATCGGCAGGATGCTTCCCTGTGCGAGCGCGAGCCCCGCGGAGCTGCGGGCCGCCGAGTAGCCGCCGTACCCGGTGGCGTCGGTCGGAATGACCATGTTGTTGGCGTCGTTGCCGCCGTTCAGGAACACGCAGACGAGGGCGCGGTAGTTGCCCGTGATGGTGTTCTGAGTGGCGAGCAGGTTAGCCAGGCCGAACTGCCGGATGGTCCCCTGGAAGGCGGCCGCGCCCATTGCCGCGCAGGTGGTCCGGACGAGGAAATCCCTTCTGGACTGTTCCATGGCGTTACCTCTGGACCTGGTACTGCGACGCCGTCGCGACCAGGTAAAGCGCTTGCCGCGCGCGCAGCAGCGAGTTGGAAGAAGACACGGCGCTGACGGCCGTGGCGATCGAGTTCTTCATGTCGTCCGACATGGTCCCGTGCATCATGAGGCGATTGAGCCGGTCGACGAGGTCGGGGGGGTTGGGAGCGAGCTGCTGGAGCTCGGTCAGGTTGATCGAGGTCCCGTTCGGCGTGTTGCAGGACGATGCCCCGCAGTTGACGGCGAAGTTGGAGAAGACGATCGTGTTCATGAAGTTCGCGCGCTTCAACGACGTCGAAGCGTCCATGATCCCGAACTCGGGGCCGAGCAGGCCCGCGGAAGCCGGGGGGGCGTAGTAGTCCTGCGAGAAGTAGCTGAACACCGTGTTCGGCCGGAAGACTTCCTCGCCCATGTCGCGTGAGCAGTTCGTGCAGCCGTTCAGGTATCCGTCGCTCTGAGCGGCGCCATTGGCAGACATAGCGTTGAAGGCCCGGAGGATGTTGTTGATGTAGAGCGCCGGCTCCTTGAGCTTGCCGTACGTGACGTCGCTCGGGGCGTTGCGCGCCTCGGGGTCGAGGAGGATGGCTTTGGTCATCGCCCAGAGGCTGCCGCGCACGCCCGCGCCGTTGTCGTTGTAGAACCCGGCCACGCGCTCGATATAGGAAGGCGACGGGTTGGACGTCACGAGCGAGTGGATGAGCTCACGGGCGAGGTACGGGCCGGTGTTCGGGTGGTTGAACAGCGCGTCGATCGCCATGTTCAGGTCCTGGTCCGCCGGCTGACCCAACGGGATGACGGTGACCGCGCCCTCGCCGTTCTGGTTCGGCAGGAAGCCGAGGAAGAGGTTCTTCGCGGTCTGGTCGTGCCGGTCCTCCAGGTTCGAGCCGTTCTTATGGATCGGCATCGGGATCAGGTAGTTGCCGACGTCGTCTGTGACGCCGAGGAAGGTGACCGAAACGCTCGGGACGTACCACCCGGTGAGAACGAGCTTGAGCTGATCGATGACCGTCTGGTCGTAGGAGGGCATCGGCAGGCCCGAGATGGAGTCGTTCTGCGTCGTGCCGTCCTGATTCAGCAGGTCCGTGCCGATCGCGAAGAGCTGCATGATCTCGCGTGCGTAGTTCTCGTTCGGATTGGTCTTGGTCGACGTGTTCATGTTCAGGTACGCGCCCATCGCCGGGTTCAGCGTGATGTTGTAAAGGATGTCCCGATAGTTGCCGAAGGCGTTGTTGTTGAGCAGGTTCAGGTAGGGCGCGACCTGGCTCGGCCGCGTTATGGCGTTGGTCGAGACGACGTCGAGCTTGTGCAGCGCGAAGAACATGCGCTGGCGCAACTGGTCCGAACCGTACAGCGCGTTCTTGAAGAACTGCACGTGGTTCGGGTAGGTGGTGTAGTTGTCCCGGTGGCAGTAGATGTCGCAGGTGCCCGGTTCGGTGTCCGGCACGAGCGGGAGCGCCGGGTAGGCCGAAGCCGTCAGCGAGTACTGCGAGGCGAGCCAGCCGAGGTTGCCGACTCCGAGCAGGCCGCTGATCTCGGAGTCCTTGGGGCCCCAGGTCGCCTGATCGAGGAAACGCTCCGCCTCCGGGCGATGGAAGGTCTTCGCGAGGAAGACCGCCATCTGCCCGCGCGTGACGGCGTTGTTCGGGCAGTACTGCGTGCCACCGCAGCCGGAAGTGACATAGAGCCGGGCGAGCTCTTCGATCCAGGGCGCCAGCGGCAGGTTGGTTGCGACATCCGAGAAGACGCCGGTCGCCGCCGGGGGCGCATAGCCGGCGCCGTGATAGATCTTCAGGAGGAAGGCGGCCATCTGTCCGCGCGTCACGGACGACGATGGGCAGTAGTTGGGCGGAGTGCCCGCCTGGCAGCCGCCGGTGATCCCTTCCGTGTAGAGCTGCTCGATCCAGTCGGCCGCGAAGGAGTTCACGGGGACGTCGCCGAATACCGTTCCCGTCGCGGGCGGCGGGACGTACCCGGAGCCGTGCTCTGCGCGCAGCAGGAACACCGCCATCTGCGCGCGGGTGACCGACGAGCTCGGGCAGTAGTTGCCGCCGCCGCAGCCCGAGGTGATCCCGTCGCGGATGATCGTTTCGACCGGCGCGTGGAACGGGCTCGCCGCGGCCACGTCGCCGAAGTCGGCGAACCAGCCCTTCGGCAGCACGCCCGAGGGCCCGCCGTTGTCGACGATGACGTCGTAGAGCGCGCCGGGCGCGAGGGCCGGAGAGGTCACGCCGATGCGCGTCGAGCTCGTGACGACCGCCCCGACTCCGACGCCGCCGACCGTTGCGGTCGCGCCGGGCGTGAACTGGTTGCCGACGAGGTTGATCGCCGTCCCGCCGCCCGCCGGGCCCGACGTCCCGTGCATGTAGGCGAGCTGGAACGGCGTGGCGCTCGTCGCTCCGAGGGCGATGCCCGCCGACGCGAGTCCGAGGGTCACGAGAAACGCCGCCGCCCGCCGCGCGGCATCTCTCGCGAAGAGGAAAGAGAGGGGCGTTCGGGGAGAGGGTCGCTCTCTCATCGGCATATGTCCTTTCTGACAGCCGCCAAAAACATAAGGCTTGTGTGAGTGGGCAAATTGTAGGGGCGACGCACTGGGGCCGAGGGTGATGTGCGTCACAGCCGACGCGGGATTTAACGTCAAGGTAAGAGCGAGAGTACGGGTCGCAACATTTGTATGCGACTGCCCACCGGGTCCGAATAAGGACAGGGCGCCGTGGCGCGGATTCGCTGTCCTCTCGATCAGGTGTTTTGCGGGAGAGTCCGCCCCATAATCAGTCTCTGACGACCCACACCATGAAAGCGTTGACACGGAGACCGCAAATTCTTCTCGCGGCCCTCATCGGGATCCTGGCGCCCGGCGTTGCCGGAGCGCAGGCCATGTCCGCCCGCCTCGAGGCGAGCCTTCCCGGCCCCGGGCCCCTGCCGCCGGCGACGAACTGGTGGAGCGCCGATGTATCAGCGGCGCCGCTCGACCCGGGCTCGGCCGGCTTCATCGACTACGTCAACGACGGAAGCCTCCGGCACCTGCACCCGGACTTCGGCGGGACGCTCCCCAACGGCGTCGACATCTACGGCTTTCCGTACATCGTGGTGGACGGCAGCCAGGCGAAGAAGACGGTGCAGTTCGTCGAGCCGGGCGAGAGCGACGGGGTCACTCATCCCGCCGACGTCTCGTATCCGTTCTATCCAATCCCCGACGCCGCGATCACAGAGCCCCACTGGGTCGAGGGCGGGGACCCCGGCAACATCGACGACACGGGGACCCAGGACCGCCACATGCTCATCGTCGATCGCGACAACCGACATCTCTACGAGCTCTACAACGTCTGGTGGGACGGCTCCGCGTGGCAGGCCTACTCGGGCGCGTTTTTCGACCTGAACACGAACGACCGGCGCCCGGACGGGTGGACGTCGGCCGACGCCGCCGGTCTCGCGATCCTGCCGGGCCTCGTGCGCTACGACGAGGTGTACGGGTCGGACGAGATCCGTCATGCGTTGCGTTTCACGGTGCGGCACACCAATGGGTACGTCTTTCCGGGCTCGCACCAGGCGGGGCTCCAGGATCCGCCGGCCCTGCCGATGGGGGCGCGCTTGCGGCTCAAGGCGGGCAAGGACATCTCAGGTTTTGTGCCGGAGATGCAGAAAATCTTCCGCGCGATGAAGACGTACGGCCTGATCGTGGCCGACAACGGCTCGGACATGTACATCAGCGGAACCTGGGACGACCGCTGGGACAACGACGTGCTGAATCCCGCCTTCGATGGGCTGACGGCGAGCGATTTCGAGGTCGTGGAGCTCGGCTGGCAGGCGCCGCTCTCGCCGGCCCTCGCCGTGGATGCGCACGCGGGCGCCGCGTCGAACCAGAACGGAATCCTCGAGCCCGGCGAGACGGTCGTCGTCGAGCCGTCGTGGGAGAATCCTCCCGCGGCGTCGGCCAC
This sequence comes from Acidobacteriota bacterium, assembly GCA_031360505.1. GTDB lineage: Bacteria > Acidobacteriota > Thermoanaerobaculia > UBA5066 > Gp7-AA6 > DAHUXD01. The sequence goes on along the minus strand of JANMBR010000386.1, from coordinate 307 downwards.
GCTCGCGGGCGCGGCCTCGGGCTTCATCGGCCCCGCGGGCGCGGCGTACACGATTACGGATGCCGCGGCGGCTTACGGGGCGCCCGCCTCGGGACAGCCCGCCAACTGCCACGATGCGACCGTTGACTGCTACGCACTGGCGCTTTCGAATCCCGGGATGCGGCCCGCGCAGCACTGGGACGCGACCTTCACCGAGACGATCGATGGCGTCGCGGCGAAGGCGTGGACGCTTCACGCCGGCGGCAGCTTCCCCGACGTGCCCGCGTCGGACCCTTTCTACGCGAAGATCGAAACGCTTTTCCACGAC
>JANMBR010000363.1:0-6780 GCA_031360505.1 Acidobacteriota bacterium | reverse complement strand
CGGCCGCGTCGCCCGGCCGGATCGCGCCGACGAGCGCCCCGATCTCCGCCCGCTCGTCCCGCCAGCGGGCCCGGAGGCCGCGATACAGAAAGCGCAGCAGCATGGCTCTTCAAGCCGCCTTCGTGTCGTAGGGGCGGGGCTTGCCCCCGCCCGCCTCTGCGACATGGTGAATACCGCGGGCGGCCACAAGGGCCGCCCCTACGGCGCCAAGATGCGAACTCACCCCTCCGCCAGCATCTTCCCCGCGAGCTCCTTGACGAGCTTCGCGCACACGGCCGCGGTCAGCCCCGAGGGGTCCACCCTGGGATTGAACTCCACCACGTCCGCCCCAACGATCGGCGCCCTCACGCGGGCGATCACGTCGAGCGCCTGGCGCGTCGACAAGCCGCCCGGCTCCCAGTGCGAGACGCCGGGCGCAAATGCGGGGTCGAGGCCATCTATATCGAACGTTATATAGACTGGCGTATCGAACTCGAGAGCGAGGTCGTCGCGGAAGTCCTTCATCTCGATGGACTCGACGCCAAAGCGGGCCACCTGCGCCCGCTGGTGGGCGTTCATCGTGCGGATGCCGACCTGGACGAGGCGCCCCGCCAGCTTCTCCTCCATGATCCGCGCGAAGGGACAGGCGTGCGAGAGGCGGTTGCCCTCGAACTCGTCGTAGAGGTCCGGGTGCGCGTCAAAGTGCAGGATCGAGAGGCGCGGGTACTTGCGCGCAAAGGCGCGCAGGATCGGGACCGTGACCGCGTGGTCGCCGCCGAGCGACATCACGCGGAGATTCATGTCGAGCAGTTTGCCGACCGCTCCCTCGATCGCCGCCGGCATGTCGACGCCAGGGCCCGGGCCGAAGTCGCCGGCGTCGAGAAAGTCTCCGGGCGTCAGCTCCACGCCGCTCTCGCTCCAGTGGTTCGACGACTCCGATGCGAGGGCTTTGCGGATCAGTGGCGGCGCTTCCGCCGGCCCGTGCAGAAAGGACGAGTTCTCGTCCCAGCGAAACCCGACGAGCCCGATCTTTGCCTTGCCGCGGGTCTCAGTGCTCATCGAGCGTTCGCTCCATTCGAATGACGGGAAGCACGACGCCATCCGGCATCGGCACCTCGATCGACTCGCGCTTCTCGAAGCCGAAGGCCTCGTAGAGCGGCACGCCCGGCAGCGTCGACGCGAGCTCCATCCGGCGGAATCCGGCGGCGCGCGCCGCGCCCATGCAGGCGCCGAGGACCGCGGATCCGACACCGCGCCGCGCAAACGCGGGATGCACGAAGAACGCCCGGATCCGCGCGGCCTCCGTCGCCGGGTCGAGGAGCGGATCCTCCTCGGCCTTCATCTGGTCGCCGCCAAAGAGCGTCCGCCGCCGGCTCCACCCGCCGCAGCCGGCCAGCGTCCCGTCCTCCTCGGCTGCAAAGTAGGTCCGGTCGGCGATCAGTCGGCTGTCGGGTCCGAAGACGTAGCGGATCGCGCTCTCGGTCTGCTCCGCCGAGTAGTACCCGCGAGACAGCGCGCGCGCCGACAGCGGGATCAACTCCCGCAGGGCGGGCAGGTCGCTTTCGGCTGCCAGACGAATCTGGATCATCGTCAAGGGCGCCCATGGGCGCCGCCCAGTCCGAGCTCCTCCATGGCGATCTCGCGCATTCGGAACTTCTGGATCTTGCCGGTCACGGTCATCGGGAACGCGTCGACGAACTTCCAGTAGCGCGGAATCTTGAAGGTCGAGATCCGCCCCTCGCACAACCCGCGCATCCGCTCCTCCGACATCGACACGCCAGCCCGCAGCTTGACCCAGGCCATGATCTCCTCGCCGTACTTCTGGCTCGGGACCCCGATGACTTGCGCGTCGCTGACCTCCGGGATCGTGTAGAGGAACTCCTCGATCTCGCGGGGATAGACGTTCTCGCCCCCGCGCACGACCATGTCCTTCAGGCGCCCCACGATGCGCACGTAGCCCTCGTCGTCCATCGTCGCGAGGTCCCCCGAGTGCATCCACCCGGCCTCGTCGATCGCCTTGCGGGTGCCCGCTTCGTCATTCCAGTAGCCGAGCATGACGTTGTAGCCCCGCGTGCACTGCTCGCCGGGCATACCCCGCGGGACGATGACACCGGACTCCGGATCGACGATCTTGACCTCGACGTGGGGATGCACGCGACCGACCGTCTCCACCTGCTTGCCGGGCGGGTCGTCCATGGCCGTCTGTGTCGAGATCGGCGAGGTCTCCGTCATGCCGCACACGATCGTCACCTCGCGCATGTGCATCTTCGAGCGGACGAGTTTCATGACCTCGACCGGGCACGGCGCGCCGGCCATGACGCCGGTCCGCAGGCTCGAGAGGTCGAACTCGGCAAACCGCGGATGCTCGAGCTCCGCGATGAACATCGTGGGCACGCCATAGAGCGACGTGCACCGCTCCTGCTCCACCGCCTCCAGGACCGCGAGCGGGTCGAAGAACTCGCCCGGCACCACGACGCAGGCGCCGCGCGCCGTGCAGGCGAGGTTTCCAATCACCATGCCGAAGCAGTGGTAGAAGGGCACCGGCACGCAGACGCGGTCGTGCTCGGTGTACCTGAGCGCCTCGCCCCCGAAGTACGCATTGTTCAGGATGTTGTGGTGCGAGAGCGTCGCGCCCTTGGGAAACCCGGTCGTGCCCGAGGTGTACTGGATGTTGATGGGGTCGTCAAACTGGAGCTCGGCCTCGCGGGCCGTAAGCTCCGTCTCGCCGATCCGGCGCCCGTCGTCGAGCAGGGCCTCCCACCCGTCCTCGAGAACGATCGCTTCGCGCAGCTCCGGACAGCTTGCCCGCACCTGACCGAGCATCTCCACGTAGTCCGACTGCCGGAAGCCGCGCGCGAGGATCAGCAGTCGCACGCCGGCCCTGCCCAGCGCGTACTCGAGCTCGGCCGTCTTGTAAGCCGGATTGATGTTGACGAGGATCGCGCCCACACGCGCCGTCGCGTACTGGACGATCACCCACTCGTAACGGTTGGGGGCCCAGATGCCCACGCGGTCGCCCTTGCGGATCCCGCGCGCGAGCAGGCCCCGCGCGGCGAGATCGACCGTTCGCCACAGCTCCCGGTAGCTCGCCCGGTAGCCCTGGTGCCGGACGACGAGCGCCTCCCGATCGCCGAAGCGCTCGACCGTCCGCCGCAGGTTCTCGCCGATCGTCTCGCCGAGCAGCGGTACGGCGCTGACGCCATGCGCGTACGAGAGGGCCGTCATCGTTGACGGATGACCGTGCGCAGTCCCCGGATCATCGCGCTACTCGAGCGGGATCCGGCCGGCGTTCTTCGCGAGCCAAGCATCGAAGGTCTGAAGCGCCGGATTCAGCGAGCGCGAGAAGGCCAGGTTGCGCGCCCCGCAGTAGTAGTCCTCGAAGTCTCGCTTGAACTGGAACATGTTGCCGAGGTCCTCGGCGCCCGGAAAGCCGAACCCGCGGTAGACCTCGGGCGGCACCGAGTTGTACACGACATCCTTGCCGAGCGCCTTGCCGAGCGATGCCGCCATCTGCGCCCCCGTCAGGTGCTCGCCCGCGATGCCGACCCGCTTGCCCACGTACTCGCCGCCCTTCTTGAAGATGCCGTATGCGCAGCGCCCGATGTCCTCGACGGCAATGCCCGGCATCTTCTTGTCTCCCATCGGGAGCGTGAGCGCCAGCCGTCCGTCCGGTCCCTTCTTCGGGCCCATCCCGAAGTGAATGAAATTGTCCCAGTAGAAGGACGTCAGCAGGAACGTCGTCGGCGCACCGGCGGCCGTGAAAGCGTAATCCGCGTCGCCCTTCGAGTCGAAGTGCGGGACCTTGTACCCCCCCGCGAGCGTCGGCATCCGGTCGTCCGACAGCGGCACCCACTTGCGCGTGTCCTCGAGCGTGGACCAGATGACGTGCGCCAGGCCCGCGGACTTTGCCGCGGCGGCCATCGCGCGCGCCTGCGCCATCTCCTTTTCAGGAGAGAAATGCTCCCAGTAGTTCGTCACGCAGTACGCGCCGTGGGCGCCCGCGTACGCGCGCTCGACGCTCTGCGCATCGTCGAGGTCGCACGCCACGAGCTCGGCGCCCTGCGCCGCGAGATCCTGCGCCTTCGCGGATGCCGCGTCCCGCGTCAACGCGCGGACCGCGAAATCTCCGCTCGGGTCCGCGAGAATCGCGCGCGCCAGCCCGCCGCCCTGCGCCCCGGTTGCGCCCGCTACCGCGATGATCTTTTTGTCCGTCATCCGCGCCTCCTTCGGCCCTGCGAGTTTGTCACGCCCGCACTCCGCATTTGGGTGCCGTAGGGGCGGGGCTCGCCCCCGCGCGGGCAACACGGACGGACAGTCCCTATTTCTTGTCCTCCAACCCCGCCGGCGCCAGCCGCGCGAGCTGCGCCGCGAGCCACCCCGGCTTCTCGCCCCGCATCTCGGCCCGCTCCTTGCTCGCCACCGCCGCCCGCACCACATGCGCGCCGATGTAGCGCACCGGCTCGGGCGGAAAGCGCCCGACCGAGCGCCCGACGAGCGGATGCCGCGACCATTCGTCGTCACGGCCGAGAGCCAGGCTCGCGAGGATCTTTCCGCCGACGACGCTCGGTCCCACGCCGTTGCCGCTCCAGCCCACGCCGTACACGATGTGCTCGTGGCCGCCGAGCTGCCCGAGCAGCGGCAGGCTGTTCGGCGTGCGGTCGATCGGGCCGGACCAGTCGTGTGTGACGGCCAGGTCCGCGAGGCCGGGGTAGTAGCGCCGGAAATCCTCCGTCACGGTCTGCGCCCGCCGCGCGTTGCGATCGAAGTCCGCCCCGATGCGCCCGCCGAGCGCGATCCCCCAGCCGCCCTTGCCGAACGCCACGCGGCCGCCGCGGGTCACGTGGTAGTAGTCGACCATCGTCTGAGAGTCGGTGATGCACTCGCCGCCCGACCAGCCGAGCTCCCGGATTCGCTCGCCCGCCGGCGCCGTGACGACCATGTCGCTCGTGATCGCGACGATCGCTCGCGACAGCTCCGGGATCCCCGCCGCCCACGCGTTCGTCGCGATGACGACCCTCTGCGCCGTGACCGAGCCGTGCTCCGTCACGATCCGCACCGGCTCCCGGCGATCGAACGACCGGACCCGCGTGTTCTCGAAGATTCGCACGCCCGCCTCGAGGGCCGCCCGCCGCAGCCCCCGCGCCAGCGCCGCCGGCTGCACCGTCGCCGCGCCGAGTTCGATCACTCCGGCGCGATGGGCAGCGGAGCCCGAGCGCCGCGCAATCTCCTCGGGCGCGAGCCTTCGGAAGGTGCCGACGCCGAGCTTCTCGCAGAGTGCGACCACCCCTTCCCACGCCCCCATCTGCGCGGACGACGTCGCGGTCCACAGCCACCCGGCCCTGCGAAAGTGCGCGTCGATCCCGCGCGCTTGGCAGAACGCGCCGATCTCCTCGATCGCGGCCTCGGAGCCGCGCGCGATCCGCACGGCGTCCGCCTCGCCGCACAAACGCACGAGCGAGGAGAGCTTCGGCCACCAGGAGAGGACGAAGCCGCCGTTTCTTCCCGACGCGCCCCCGCCGCAGATGTCCTGCTCGAGCACCACGACATCGCGCGAAGGCTCCAGCCGCTTGACGTTCAGGGCCGTCCACAGCCCCACGTATCCGCCGCCGAGGATGGCCACGTCGGCCCGCGTGTCGCCCTCGAGTCGCGGCGCGTCTGCCGCGTCGCCCGCGACCTCCTGGAGCCAGAACGAGCGGTGCTTCAGACGATCCTTACGGCCCGTTCCCGTTGTCCATGTCCGAAAAGATGAGCCAGCGGCCATCGGCGCCCTTCGACAGCGTGAGCGTGAATTTCCCGATGTCCGCCGCCCCCTCGCGTTGCGCGAAGCCGCCCAGGATGTAGCCCGCCTTTCCGTCCACGGCGTACGCGAACGCGCGCAGCACGAGGGGGCCGCCCGAGCCCGTGTACTGCTGCTGGATCGCAGCGCGGCCCCGGACCGGCAGCCGGTCGTTGGACATCACGAAGCCGTCTTCGGCGAAAAGGCGCGCGAGCGCGGCGGCGTCGCGGGCGCGCCACGCCGACTCGTAGTCGGTCAACACGCGCGCGAGCTCCGGCGGCAGCTGGATGGACGGCTGCGGCGTCGGGGCCGGGGTCGGCGCCGTGGCCGCCAGCATGCGCGGCAGGAGGGCGATCGCAGCCGCGAGCGTGACGAGCCGGGCTCGCATCATGCCTGGCCCTTCAGATACCGGACGCCACGGACGATGATCTCCTCGAGAACCTTCGTGTCCACGTCCGCGAGCTGGCGGATGTACAGGCAACCCTTGCCGCCCTTGTGCCTGCCGAGCTTCCTCAACAGGGCGGGCTCGCGCTGGGTGCCGCTCATCAGATAGAGGACCAGCTCCTTCTTGCGCGGCGAGAACCCCGCCATGAACCAGTCGTTCTCGCGGCCGCTCTCGTACTTGTAGTGGTAGTCCCCGAACCCGATGATCGACGTCCCCCACATCTTCGCCTTCGCTTTGGTGGCCCGCTCCAGAATCCTCACGAGCGCGACGCAGTCCGCCCGGCGCGATTCCTCGACCGTGCCGAGGAACTTTGTAACGCTCACACCGGTTTCCTTCGTCTTCAGTTTTGCATTTGCCATTTCCGCGCCTCTTGGTGTTCCTTCACGAGTGTTGCTTCTTGACGGCGATGTTGCGGATGAGGCTCCGAGGCCAGACGCTCATCCGCGGACTTCGAACACCGCTTCGACCTCCACCGCCACGTCGTAGGGCAACGCGCTCACGCCCACCGCCATCCGCGAGTGACGCCCCGCGTCGCCGAAGACCTGCACGAAAAGATCGGACGCCCCGTTGATGACCTGCG
>JANMBR010000336.1:0-13757 GCA_031360505.1 Acidobacteriota bacterium | reverse complement strand
CAGGCGGCGGTCAGCAGTGCCTATGATCTGGCATTGGCGCGTTATCAGGGCGGGCTGACCAATTATTTGAATGTGCTCACTGCAGAAAATTCTGTGCTGCAACAGCGCCGTATCCTGATTGACCTGCAGGCACGTGTTTATGACCTCGATGTGGGGCTGATGCGTGCCCTCGGCGGAGGATATGCCGCTCCAGACGAAGCCGCTCAATTATCGAATAGCAGTGAGACCAAGACAATATCCGGGGGACCAGGATGAGTGAACAAACCCTATCCGAACAACCGGCAGAACCAAATCCCGATGGCAAGCCGCAACAGCGCAAAAAATGGATGCTGATTCTGGTTGCTGTGTGTGTGCTGGCGGCAATCGCCTACGCGGTCCTCGCCTCGGCCATGCCGCGCGCCGGCGGCAGCTACGTGTATGCGAGCCGCGCGCTCGATCCCTACCTCGGCTTCGTCGCCTCGTTCTCGCAGTGGTTCTCGCTGTGCGTGGCGATCGGCGTGGTCTCCTACCTCATCGTTCCGTTCCTGCGCGACATCGCCGTGGCCGCGGGATCGACGGCGGTGGCGGCCACGCTCGAGACCGGGCCGATCCGGCTGGCGATCTCTCTCGCCTTCCTCTGGGCCGCCGTGCTCGTCAATATTCGCGGCGTGAAAGTCTACGAACGCCTGATCGTTCCGCTGATGTTCCTGACGTTCCTCCTCGGCGGTGTCGTGGTCGTCGCCGGGTACTCCTTCGACCACGCCGCGTTTGCCGCGGCGCTGCTGGCGCGCGAGGGTCGCGCGGTGGCCGCCACCGCAGCACCGCCCTTAACGTTGTCGGTTCTGTTGCCGGCGTCGGCGCTGATGTTCGCCTCGTTCATCGGCTTCGACTCGATCGCGCAGGCGGGCGGCGAGGCCAAACGTCCGGGACGAAATCTGCCCCTCGCGATCGGCATCGCCGTCGTATCGGTCGGCATTTTCTACATGCTCTTCACGGGCGCGGTCTATCACGCCGTGCCGTGGCAGTTCATCGCTGCGGAAGCGCAGCATCGCGACCTGACGGCCCCGGGTCTCCTGGGATATCTGCTGCCTCCGGCATGGACGGTGCTGATCGTTTCCGGAGCGGCGGTCGCGTTGATCAAGGACTTGCCGGCGATGCTGCTCGGGGTGTCGCGCCTGATGTTCGCCTGGGCCGAGGATGGGATCTTTCCGCGCGCGATCGCGGCAGTCCATCCGCGCTTCCGCACTCCGCACGTCGCGATCCTCGCGAGCGCGATCATGGCCACGCTCGGAATCGTCGGCAGCCACGTGGCAGGCGACTTCTTTCTCGGGGTCGACATCCTCGTGACCTCGATGCTCGTCAACTTCCTGCTGATGGCGGTGTCGGTGTGGACACTGCCCCGGCGCAACGCTGCCCTCGCGCGCCAGGTCACCGTCCTCCGGTCGCGCTCGGCGCAGGTGCCGCTCGCGATGGTCGCCATCGTCGTGCTGGCGGTGTTTCTCGGCGTTCACACCTGGAGGGATCTGACCGCGCCCGCTGCCGCGTGGTACTTCCGCTCGACGCTGCTGTGGCTCGTGGTGATGACCGCCGGCTCGATCATCTACCGTCGCGAAACGCAGAAGCTGCGCCGCCAGGGCGTGGATCTCGACGCGCGCTTCGCGACGCTTCCTCCCGGATAGACCCATGACGCTCACCGTGGACCGGTCCGCGCTGGCCCTCGATCTCTCCATCTCCCGCGTCCTCACGGGCCTGTGGCAGATCGCCGACATGGAGCGCGACGGCCGGCCGCTCGATCCCGAGCCGACCGCCCGCGCGCTTCGCGCCTACGTCGACGCCGGCTTCACCTCGTTCGACATGGCCGATCACTACGGGTCGGCCGAGATCGTGGCGAGCCATCTGCGCGAGGGCGTGGGCGGCGTTCCACCGGTGCAGCTGTTCACGAAGTGGGTGCCGAAGCCGGGACCGCTGACGCTCGGCGACGTACGAGCCGCGGTCGAGCGATCGCTCGAGCGGCTCCGCGTCCGCCGGATCGACCTGCTGCAGTTCCATGCGTGGAGCTACGCCGATCCGAGCTGGATCGACGGCCTGCAGCATCTGCAGACGCTCAAGTCCGAGGGACTGATCGCGCATATCGGCCTGACGAACGTGGACGCGGCGCACTTCAACATGGTGCTTTCGAGCGGCATCGAGGTGGTCTCGAATCAGGTCAGCTTCTCGCTGCTCGATCGGCGCGCGGCGAGTGCACTGTCGGCCGTGTGCCGCGCGCGCGGCGTGAGGCTGCTGGCATACGGAACGCTCGCCGGCGGCTGGTTGTCACATCGATGGCTGGGTCAACCCGAGCCCGACTGGGAGCAGAGCGGCACCTGGTCGCAGATGAAGTACGGCCGCTTCATGCGCGTCGCCGGCGGGTGGGATGCCCTGCAGCGCGTGCTCGCCGCCGCGGATGCCGTGGCGCGCCGACACGACGTGTCGATCGCCAACGTGGCCTCTCGCTACGTCCTGGAGCAGCCGGCCGTGGCCGGCGTCATCATCGGCGCCCGGCCCGGTGAGCGAGAGCACATCGAAGACAACCTTCGCGTCTTTTCCTTCTCGTTGACCGGCGAAGATCGCCAGGAGTTGGAGGCGGCGCTCGCAACCCTCAATCCGATTCCCGGCGACTGCGGCGACGAGTACCGCAAGCCGCCGTTTCTCACGGCATCCGGCGATCTGAGCCATCACGTGGAGTCGTTTCCGGCGCCCTACGCGGTCGAGCCGCGCGCCGGCGGCCGCGTGATCTGTTTGAGCGGCACGCCGTGGGAAAGCATCGCCGGCTTCTCCCGCGCGACGCGGTGCGGCGCGAACGTGCACGTATCGGGGACGACGGCGACGCACGGCGATCGTGTGATCGGAGGCACGGATCCCGCCGCCCAGACGCACTTCGCGATCGACAAGATCGAAGGCGCTCTGCAGTCGCTCGGGGCGAAGCTCGAGGACGTCGTCCGCACGCGCGTGTTCGTGGCGCGCATGGCCGACTGGGAGGCCGTGGCGCGCGCCCACGGCGAGCGCTTCCGTCACATACAGCCCGCCAACACACTCGTCGCCGCGTCGCTCGTCGGCGACGAGTATCTCGTCGAGGTGGAGGCCGAGGCGGAGGTGTCGCGCGCGTGGACGACGCCGTGAAGACCCCGCGCGGCACCTCCGAGATCACGCTCGTCGGCGCCGGGCTCGCCGGCTCGCTGCTCGCGGTCTTTCTGGCCCGGCGGGGGTACCGCGTGACGCTCCTCGAGCGCCGCGACGACCCCAGGAGAGGGAGAGCGGCGGCATCCGCCGGCCGCTCCATCAATCTGGCGCTCGCCAATCGCGGCATTGCGGCGCTCGAAGCCGTCGGCGTAATGGAGAGCGTCCGCTCCGAGCTCATCCCGATGGCCGGCCGCATGCTTCACGACGAGGTAGGAGGGCTCAAACTCATTCCTTACGGCAACAAGCCGCATGAAGTGATCCACTCGGTCTCGCGCGCGGGCCTGAACACCCTCCTCCTCGACGCCGCCGAAGCGACCGGCCGCGTCTCGATCCGCTTCGGGGAGACGGTGTCCGGCATCGATTTCGCGGCTCGGCGGGTGCTGCCGCAAGAGCTCCCCTACGACGCCCTCATCGGCACGGACGGAAGCGCCTCGGCCGTGCGCGCCGCGATCCTGGAACGGACCGGCGGCCGGCTCGACGAGGAGCCGCTCGGCCACGGGTACAAGGAGCTCTCGATCCCGCCGGCATCTCGAAGCGGCGGCTTCCGAATGGAGAAGAACGCCCTGCACGTCTGGCCGAGAGGCGAATACATGCTGATCGCGCTTCCCAACGTCGACGGCAGCTTCACCGTGACGCTGTTTCTGCCGAATCAGGGAGAAGAGAGCTTTCAGGCCCTCACGACCCCCGAGGCCGTCGAGGCGCTCTTCCGACGCCGATTCGCCGACGCGATTCCCCTCATGCCGGGCCTCACCGAGGACTTCTTCGCAAACCCCACCGGCCACCTGGAGACCATTCGCTGCGCACCCTGGTCGTTCGAGGACCATGCGCTCGTCCTGGGCGATGCGGCGCATGCGATCGTCCCCTTCCACGGACAGGGCATGAACGCAGCGTTCGAGGATTGCGAGGCCTTCGACCGATGTCTGGAAGACCCGGATCGGCCGTGGAGCGAGGTCTTCGCGGAATTCGAAAAGGGTCGCCGCCCCGATACCGGCGCGATCGCCGACATGGCCCTGGAGAACTACGTCGAGATGCGATCGACCGTCCGGGAGCCGAAGTTCCAGCTGAAGAAGGATCTTGCCTTCCGCCTCGAGGAGAGGCACCCCGGCCGGTTCATCCCCCGCTACTCGATGGTGATGTTCCATACGATTCCCTACGCCGAGGCCAGGCGGCGGGGCGCGATTCAGGAGGAGATCCTCGACGCGTTGACGCTTCGGACGGCGAGCCTCGACGACGTCGACCTCGCGCGCGCCGACCGGCTGATCGAAGAGCGGTTGACGACAATCTGACGCCGCGGAATCGGAGCGCGCCGCGCTTCTTCGACTCCGCCAACGTCGAGGTCGTCGGCAAGGCCCTCGACCGCTGCGACACGCGCACCGGGCAGACGCAGGCCGACACGAACCCGAAGACGCGCCGTTGCTTCCGATCCAGGACGCGGCCGCCTTCGATTGCCCCTGACGGGGCGGGAGCGCCAAAAACCGTCTATCCTTGACGGCAATGTTTCGCGCGCGGCTTGCCGACTCCGGGAAGAGAGCCGTGGTGCTTTCGGTCTTCATCCTCTCCGGCGCGAGCGGGCTCATCTACGAGGTGCTCTGGACCCGCCGGCTGACGCACATCTTCGGTTCCACCACCCTCGCGGTCTCGACTGTGCTGGCGGCGTTCATGGGCGGGCTGGCGGTCGGCAGCGTGCTGCTGGGCGGCTGGGCGGACCGCAATCGCGGCCGGGCGCTGCGCGCGTACGGCGTTCTCGAGATCGCGATCGGACTGCTCGGATTCTCGATCCCGCTCCTGCTGCAGGCCGTAGGCTTCGTCTACCTGCGCCTGGCGCCAGCGCTCGAGTCGTCGCCGATGATCTTCTTCGTCGTCCAGTTCCTCCTCGTCGGCGTCGTGCTCGTTCTGCCCTGCGCCCTCATGGGCGGCACGCTCCCGATCCTGGCACGCTGGCTCGTTGGGCGGGAGCAGGAGATCGGAGGGCGGGTTGCCGTTCTCTACGCCGCGAACACGCTCGGCGCGTGCGCGGGGGCCGCAGCTGCGACGTACGTCCTCCTGCCGTTTTCCGGCGTGCGCCAGGGAGAGCTCGTGGCGGTGGCGATGAATCTCGCCGCGGGGACCGTGGCCCTCCTGCTCGCGCGCGGCGCACGGCCGGCTGCGGAAACCGTGCCGGTCGGGCCTGCGCTGACGGTCGCCGATCCGGTCACGATCCCGGCCGCGGGTGAACGCGCGCTGCTCCTGGCCATCGCGCTCTCGGGCTTCGCGGCCATGGTCGACGAGGTCGCGTTGGCGCGCCTGGTCGGGCTCATCTTCAGCAGCTCCGTCTATGCGTTCGGCCTGATGCTCCTGCTCTTCCTCGCCGGGATCGGAATCGGGAGCGCGATCTATGCGCGCATGCGCGGCGCCGATCCGGCCCGCGTGCTCGGGCTCGCGCTCGTCGGCAACACGTTCGCGGCGCTGCTCGGGATCGCGCTCGTGCCGCAGCTGCCGCTCGCGTACATGCGCGGCTTCCCCGCCGTGAAGGACTCCTTCGCGTTCCGGGAGGCGCTGCAGCTCGTCGCCACGGCTCCCCTGCTGCTGCCGATGGCGATTCTGTTCGGGATCGCCTTCCCCGCCGCCGTCGCCGCGACGGCGAAGCTGCGGGACATGGGCCGCGGCGTGGGGCGCGTCACGGCGTGGAACACCCTTGGAACGGTCGCGGGCGCGTTTCTCGGCGGCTTCGTCCTGATTCCGCGCATCGGCATGCGCGCGTCCCTCACGCTCGCCGCGGCGTCCACTGCCGTCGCCGGCATCCTCGCCCTGTCGCACTCCACGGCGCGCGCGTGGAGGACGCGGGTCCTCGTCACCGCCGCCGCCGCGCTCATCGTCGCGCTGCTGCTGCCTGCGTGGCCGCGCAATCTGCTCGCCCAGGGCACGGGCTTCTACGCCGCCATCTACGGCAACGTGGACGGCCTCCTCGACGCGGAGCGCCGCTCGGAGCTGCTCTTCTACAAGGACGGGATCGCGACGACGCTCTCGGTCGACCGCCAGGGCTCGCATCTCTTTTACCGTTCGAACGGCAAGACCGACGCCTCCACCGACCCGGGCGACATGGCGAACCAGCTCCTGCTCGGCCACCTTCCGATGCTGCTGCACCCGAACCCGCGCGACGTGTTCGTGATCGGGCTCGGGACCGGCGTTTCGGCGGCGGCCGCGGCGCGCTACCCGGCGCAGTCGATCGAGATCGCCGACATCGAGGGGGCGGCCCGCGAGGCTACGCAGCAGTTCGCGGCGCAGAACCGCAACATCCTCGCCGACCCGCGCGTCCGGTTCCTCGTCGCGGACGGCCGCAACGCGCTGCTCGCGCGCGACCGGACGTTCGACGTCATCATTTCCGATCCGTCCGACGTGTGGGTGGCCGGAGTCGGCAGCCTCTTCACGAAAGAGTTCTACGACCTCGCGCGCGCGCGGTTGAAACCCGGCGGCGTGATGGTGCAATGGTTCCACATGCACTCGCTCCCTCCCGAGCAGATGAAGCTCATCGTGGGCACGTTTCGCTCGTCTTTTCCGTACGCGTCGCTGTGGCGTCCCAACCGCGGCGACGTGATCCTGGTCGGCACGGTCGATCCCGTTCCGTGGGATCTCGCCCGGCTGCGCCAGCGCATCGAGAACGTACCGGGCGTGGCGGAGGACCTGCGCGGGATCGGCTTCTGGCACCCCCTCTCGATCTTCGCGGCCTTCGTCCTCGACGGCGAGGACCTCGGAAGGATGCTCTCGGACACGTCCGGCCTCCACACGGACGACCACCCCGTCGTCGAGTACCTGTCGCCGCGCTCGGGCTACGTCGACACGACGACCGCCAACGACATGGGCGTCCAGGCACTGCAGACCAAGCCGCTACCAGCCATCGCGGGCTACGACGAGGCGCGTGATTTCGATGCGCGGGCCCGCTACCTGCTCGGCTTCGGCCTCGCCTCGATCGGCCGCGTGGACGCCGCGATCCCCCTCATGGAAGCGAGCGTCCGCGGCGACAAGCCGGATCCGAAGTTCCTGATCGGACTCGGCAACCAGTACCGCGCGAAGGGTCTCTCCGCGAAGGCGGCTCAGGCCTACGCGCGCGCCCTCTCCCTCTCCGCGGGGGAAACCGAGGCCTCGCTGAGGCTCGCCGAGCTGCTGCGCGCGCAGGGCGACGACGCGGGCGGGGAGAAGGTCCTGCGCGCGGGGCTCGCGCTCGCAAAGGAGGACGCGGCGCTGGCATCCGCGGCGGCACGCGTGGCGCTCGATGGCGGACGGCCGGCCGAGGCGTTGGCGCTGCTGACTCCGGCGCTCGAGAAGGATCGCGGTTCCGCGGAATTGCTTCTGCTTGCGGGCGAGGCCCTCGCCGCGAGCGACCAGCGGGACGACGCCCTCGGGGCGATCCGCCAGGCCGCGGCGATCTCCCCGGACAGCGCGGACATCCAGGTGCGGGTCGGTGACGCGCTGCTCGCGCTTGGCGACTCCGAAGGCGCCGCAGCAGCATTCGGGCGCGCCGCGGCGCTCGATCCCCGGAAAGTGGCGGCGCTCGTCGGCCTGGCCGGAGCGAGCTTTCAGAAGGGCGACGTCGCGACAGGCCGGGACGCGCGGGACCGCGCGCTCGCGCTCGATCCATACAACGCCGCGGCGCTGGCGCTGACGGGGCGGTAGCGGTCACTGACCGCGCCTTCGGTGTCGTAGGGGCGACCCTTGCGGCCGCCCGCTCGAGTCACGACGCCCCGACGGCTACGGTTTCTTCTCCGCTGCGCGCTTCCGGAACACGAGACGAGATTCGCGGGTCTCGCCCTTCTGCACGGTCCAAGTCTGTCGTGTCCAAGTCTTGCCACCGTCTTGAAGCTTCCAGACTGTCCGCTGAAAAACGGCATTCGGATTCTCTTCAGTCTCTGGGGCAGTCTGGATCCAAAGCTCCTTTCCGTCCTTACTCCAGTTCGCTTGAACCCTGCCCTTTTTTCCGCCACCCAGCGTCTTCTCCCACCACTGCCCGTCCACGACAATCTCGTCGGCGGTGAGCCACGGCCTCTGTTGCTCGATCGGCTCCATCAGGATTCGGTCACCGGTCTGATGGATGGCGATGACCGCTTTCTCCTGGTTCTTCGAAACACCCTGGCTCGCCTTCAGATCAATCTCCCACACGCCGGAAAAGTTGAGTCGCGTTCTGGCGATTCCAGGCGGCGGCTTCGGAACCGCCGTCGGCGTGGGGGCCGACTGGGCGCCCAGGAATGCGGCCGCGCAAAAAGCTACCGCGGCCGCGGCCCGCCTCGCAGCCCTCATGCCCGCGCCCTCTTTCGCGTCCCGCCGAGCATCCGGCGCAGAAACTGACCCGTGTGCGAGGTCTTCACGTCCGCCACTTCCTCCGGTGTCCCCTCCGCCACGATCTTTCCCCCGCCCGCGCCGCCCTCCGGTCCGAGGTCGATGACGCGGTCCGCGGTGCGAATGACTTCCAGGTTGTGCTCGATCACGACGACGGTATTGCCCTTCTCGGTCAGCGATTGCAGGACGCCGAGCAGCTTGTGGATGTCGTCGAAGTGCAGGCCCGTGGTCGGCTCGTCGAGCAGGTAGAGCGTGCGGCCGGTCGAGCGGCGCGCGAGCTCGCGGGCAAGCTTGACGCGCTGCGCCTCGCCGCCCGAGAGGGTCGTCGAGGACTGCCCGAGCTGGATGTAACCGAGGCCCACCTGCACGAGTGTACGGCAGATGTTCGCGACCGGAGTCACGTTGGCGAACACCTCGAGAGCCTGCTCGGCCGTCATGGCCAGGATGTCCGCGATGGACTTGCCCTTGAAGTGGACCTGGAGGGTCTCACGGTTGTAGCGCTTGCCGGCGCAGACGTCGCAGGTCACGTAGATGTCGGGCAGGAAGTGCATCTCGATCTTGATCTGCCCGTCGCCCGCGCACGCCTCGCAGCGGCCGCCTTTGACGTTGAAGGAGAACCGGCCCGGCAGGTAGCCGCGCGCCCGCGCTTCCGGCGTGCGCGACATGAGCTCGCGGATCGGGTTGAAGACGTTCGTGTAGGTCGCCGGGTTCGAGCGCGGCGTGCGGCCGATCGGCGCCTGGTCGATGTTGATGACCTTGTCGATCTCGAAGATCCCCTCGACCTTGTCGTGCGCCCCCGGCTTCTCGGCGGCGCCGTGGAGCGCGCGCGCGAGCGCCCGGTACAGGATGTCGTTGACGAGCGTGGATTTTCCGGAGCCCGACACGCCCGTCACCGCCGTCATCACTCCGAGCGGGAACACCGCGTCGATGCCCTGCAGATTGTGCTCGCGCGCGCCGCGAACCACGATCGCCTTGCCGTTGCCGGCGCGCCGGCGCTCGGGAATCGGAATCGTCCGCTCCCCCGACAGGTACTTCCCGGTCAGCGACTCGGGAAACCGCTCGAGCTCCTCCGGCCGACCTTCCCCGACGATCCTCCCGCCGTGGAGCCCCGCGCCCGGGCCGAGGTCGATCACCCAATCCGCCGAGCGGATCGTCTCCTCGTCGTGCTCGACCACGATGACGGTGTTGCCGATGTCGCGCATCGAGATCAGCGTGTCGATGAGCTTGCGGTTGTCGCGCTGGTGCAAGCCGATCGAGGGCTCGTCGAGCACGTAGAGCACGCCCATCAACTTCGAGCCGATCTGCGTCGCGAGGCGGATGCGCTGCGACTCGCCGCCCGAGAGCGACGCCGCGCCGCGGGACAGGTTGAGATACCCGATCCCCACGTTCGCGAGGAAGCGCAGCCGGTCCTGGATCTCTTTAAGAATCTTTCCGGCGATTTCCTTTTCGCGCGGGGACAGCTTCATGTCTTCGAAAAAGGCGATGACGTCCGTGATCGTCTCGGACGAGACCTCGTCGATCGCGCGGCCTCCCACGCGCACGGCCAGCGCCTCCGGCTTCAGCCGGCGGCCGAGGCAGGCCGGGCAGGGCTCGGCCGACATGTAGGCCTCGAGCTCGGAACGCTGCTCGGGGTTCTCCGTCTCCCGGTACCGCCGCTCGATCATGGGAACGAGCCCCTCGAAGGACGAGCGCCAGTGGTACTCGCCCTTCTCGGCGACGTAGGAGAACTTGATCTCGTCCTCCCCCGACCCATAAAGGATGACCTTCTGCGCCGCCTTCGGGAGCTTTCCGAACGGCGTGTCGAGGCGGAACTTGTAGTGCTTGGCCAGCGTGGCCATCTGCCGCGACCGCCAGTTGGTCGAACCGGGCTTCAGGATCGCGATCGCTCCACTCTCGATCGACCGGCCCGGGTCGAGGACGAGGCGGTCCGGATCCGCCTTCAGGTTCGTGCCGAGTCCCGAGCATGCGGTGCAGGCGCCGTAGGGAGAGTTGAACGAGAAAAGGCGCGGCGTGATCTCGGTCAGCGACGTGCCGCAGTCGGGGCAGGCGTAGTTGGCGGAGAGCACCTCCTCCGGCCCGTCCGCCACGGAGAGGATGATGAGCCCGCCGGAAACCCGCGCCGCGGTCTCGATCGAGTCGGCCAGGCGCTTGCGGTACTCCTCGTCGTCGGCGGGCTTGGCCACGAGGCGGTCCACCACGATCTCGATCGTGTGCTTCTTCTGCTTGTCGAGCTCGGGCGGGTCGTCGAGATCCACCATCTTCCCGTCCACGCGGGCGCGCAGGAAGCCCTCCTTGACCATCTCCGACATCTGCTTCTTGTACTCGCCCTTCTTGCCGGCGACGTAGGGCGCGAGCACCACGAACTTGCTTCCGGGCGGCAGGCGCAGGGCGCGGTCCACCATTTCCTGGATCGTCTGCGCCTGGATCGCGCGCCCGCACTTGGGGCAGTGGGGCTTTCCCACCGAGGCGTAAAGGAGTCGCAGGTAGTCGTAGATCTCGGTCACGGTCCCGACCGTCGAGCGCGGATTTTTCGAGGTCGTGCGCTGCTCGATGGAAATCGCCGGCGAGAGTCCCTCGATCGAGTCGACGTCCGGCTTCTCCATCTGCTCGAGGAACTGCCGCGCGTATGCCGAGAGCGACTCGACGTAGCGCCGCTGCCCCTCCGCAAAAATCGTGTCGAAGGCGAGCGAGGATTTGCCCGAGCCCGAGACGCCGGTGATCACGACGAGACGGTTGCGGGGAATGTCGCAGGAGACGTTCTGGAGATTGTGTTGCCGCGCGCCGCGGATTCGGAGGAAGTCCATGAGAGGGGTGATTCTAATCGCGCATTTTTTTCACTAGGAATAACGGAACTGGAGGCCTAAAATCCGCCTCAGGCAACGCCCGGGATCGGTGGAGTGAGTTTTAAATGATCGGAAGTTTTTGAGGGAGAGCTGCGCCCGGCGATCGGCGCTTTTTCGGGCATTTCTCGCCCTCATTCTCGTCTTCCCTCCTGACACTTCCTCGGCCGCCGTCAACTGCGCCACGCCCGGCCGCGACGGCTCCGGCAGCCTGACCGGGGTCGTCAACACGTACTGGCCGGGCACCGCCTCGGCCGCGGGGGGCTCGACCTCGATCACGCTCGGAATCGCCCGGGGCGATCTTACGCGCGTCATCGCCAGCGGCGATCTGCTGCTCGTGATCCAGATGCAGGACGCCGCGATCGACTCCTCCAATACGGACGCGTACGGCGATGGCGTGGCCGGAGGCAATGCCAGCGGTTCGACCAACCTCAATAACTCGGGCAAGTACGAGTACGTCACGGCGACCAACACCGTGACGATCCTCGGCGGGACGCTGACGCTGCTGGGCGCGGGCGGAGGCGGCGGCATCCTCAATACCTATACCAACGCGAGCGCCACGGCGTCGCAGGGCCAGAGGCGATTCCAGGTCGTCCGGGTCCCCCAGTACAGTTCCGCCACACTGACCTCCGGACTGACCGCGGCAGCGTGGGACGGGGCGACCGGTGGAATCCTCGCCGTCGACGTCTCCGGGGCCCTCGACCTCGGCGGCGTAGCCGTCAGTGTCGACGGGCTCGGCTTCCGGGGCGGCGGCGCCCGCCAACTCGCCGGCGACACGGGTGGCGCGAACACCGACTACGTGCAGGCTTCTGCAAAGAACTTCGACGGCACCAAGGGCGAAGGCATCGCCGGAACGCCCGGCTGGATCTACGACGCCGGAACCACCACCACCGTCGCGTCTGGCACCGACTACCCCAACCAGAGCACCACGATCGACGGAGGCATGGCCCGCGGCGGGCCGGGTAGTGCCGGCGGCGGCGGGAATGATGGAAGGCCCTCCAATAACGACCAGAACTCCGGCGGCGGAGGCGGCAGCAACGGCAGCACGGGAGGCAAGGGCGGGAAGTCGTGGAACTCCGGTCTCGACATCGGAGGCTACGGCGGGGCCCAGTTCCCGGCTGTGGTCGCCCAGGTCGCGCTCGGCGGCGGCGGCGGCTCGGGCACGCGCAACAACAGCAGCGGCGCGTTGTCGAGCGGGGCCGCGGGCGGCGGCATCGTCATGATCCGGGTCGGCACGATCGCGAACACGGGCACCGTCTCGGCGAACGGCGCCACGGGCCCGGTTCCACTGAACGACGGCGGGGGCGGAGGCGGAGCCGGCGGCAGCGTCGTCTTCACCGCGCTCAACAGCAACTTGACCGGGCTCACCGTTGCCGCGCACGGCGGCGCGGGGGCCAACGCCTGGCCGACGTCGGCCCCCGGAACCGGATGCGGCAACACGCCTCCCGGAGGCGCCTGCAACTACCACGGCCCCGGGGGCGGCGGAAGCGGCGGCGTCCTGTTCCTGTCGAGCGCACCGACGAGCTCCGATGTTGCCGGCGGCGTCAACGGGACGACGACGACCGACGCGAACGCGTACGGGGCGACCGGCGGTAACGCGGGAACGATCTCGACCAGCGTTCTGCCCACGAGCATCCCCGGCTCGAGCTCCGGGGCGGAGTGCCTTCCGACCCCGACGCCCACGAACACCCCGACCAACACGCCCACGCTGACGCCGACCAGCACCGCGACCTCCACGGCCACGCGCACAGCGACGGCGACGTTCACGTTGACGCCGACTCTGACGTTCACCAACACGCCGACTCTGACCCCGTCGAACACGGCCACACGGACGTTCACGAACACGTTCACGCCTTCCAATACGGCGACGAATACGCCGACCAACACGTCTACGGCGAGCAACACCCCGACCAACACGCCGACTCAGACTCTGACGCCTTCCAACACGGCGACGCGGACGCCGACCAACACCAACACCTTCACCCCGTCCAACACTGCGACGAACACGGCGACGGCGACGTTCACGGCGAGCAATACGCCGACCAACACCTTCACCTTCACACCGTCGAACACGGCTACGAACACGCCAACGCTGACGTTCACGCTCACCCCCAGCAACACGCCGACGAATACGGCCACGGCCACGTTCACTGCCAGCAATACGCCGACCAATACGCCGACTCAGACGCCCACGAACACCTTCACGTTCACGCCGTCGAATACGGCGACGAATACTCCGACGCTCACACCGACGCTGACGCCGTCCAGCACCCCGACCAACACGGCCACGGCCACGTTTACAGCGAGCAACACCCCGACGAACACACCGACTCAGACGCCGACCAACACCTTCACATTCACTCCCTCTAGCACGGCCACGAACACACCGACGCTGACGTTCACGCTCAC
>JANMBR010000314.1:0-2382 GCA_031360505.1 Acidobacteriota bacterium | reverse complement strand
AGGGCCTTGCGGCCGCGCTGCCCGCCCCCGTCGGCGGCCATCGCGAGACGGAACTGCTCCTCTGCCCCGGCGGGGTTCTTTTCGCTTTCCGCGAGCTCGCCGAGCAGGACGTGCCCGCGCGCCGGATCGATCCCCAGGACGTACTCGGCCGCAGCTCGTGCCTTTTTCTTCCCGCCGCCGAGCAGCGCCGGCGCGCGCATGTCGTACCGCGCGAGGTCCGACAGCGCCGCCGCGTTCGACGGATCCAGCTCGACCGCCCGCGTAAAGCACTCCCGGGCCTTCCTGGCCAGCCGCATCTGCTCGAGCAGCGACGAGTCCCTCGCCGTCAGACCGTACGCCCGGCCGAGAAGATCCTGCGCCTCGGAGCTCCACGGGTCGGCCGCGACCGCCTTCTCCCCCGCGCGAACGGCCTTGTCGAGCTCGCCGGATTCGAGCGCGGCGCTCACTTCTGCGAGGAGCGGCTCGAGCCCGGGCGCATCCTGCACCGCGCCTGCGAGAGGGGAGCCGGCCACGGCGAAGGCGACGAGCAGCGCGGCGGTCAGACACCGGCTCCTCATTGCCTCAGGGAAGCGGGCGTCAGACGCCAGGCATCGCCCGCTTGAGCGGCTTCAGCACGGCCATGAGCAGCAGGGCGGTCGCAAACGACAGCGCGGCAAGGACGGCAAAGAACGTCGAGTGCTTCCACTCCGTCCAATAGACGCCGATTTGCGTCAACTTGCCGCCAATGCCCGTCCCCACGAACCAGAGGCCCATCATGAGGCCCCGGACGCGTGCCGGTGCCACCTTCGACACGAGCGAGAGCGCCATCGGCGAAAGCGTGATCTCGGCCAGACCCATGAGGGCGTAGCAGCCGACGAGCCACGACGGCGAAACCTTCCCCGTGTCGCCGCCGGCCCTCCCGGCGAAGACCATCACGAGGTACGCCAGGGCCATTAGAAACATCCCCATCACGATCTTCGTGGTCGTCGCGGGTTCCCTGCCCTGCCGGTCGAGCGTCTTCCAGAGCAGGACGAGCGGCAGCGAGAACGCGATGACGAAGAACGGCTCGATCGCGTTGGAGATGATTCCCGAGAAGTTCCAGGCCGTGTTGTCGTTGGCGAAGTACGTCAGCGTCGACCCGTTCTGGAAGAACAGCATCCAGAACACGACGGAGACGAGGTAGACGACGATGAGGGCAATGATCCGGCGGCGCTCGGGCACTGCGTCAATGGCCGTCGGAGGCCCCGCGTCCGCGACGTCCTCCATCTTGCCGGGCGACCGATCTCCCGGCTCGATGTCCCTGCGGAAGACGACGACCGTCAGGACGGAGATCACCATCCCGCCGGCCGCCACAGCGAAGGCCGGGTGGAAGCCGTACTTCGCGTGGACGAACTCGACCACGATCGGGCCGAGCGTGGCGCCGAGGTTGATGCCCATGTAGAAAATGTTGTATCCGCGGTCCCGCAGGTGGCTGCCCTTCGGATAAAGGTTGCCGACGATCGTCGAGACGTTCGGCTTGAAGAGGCCGTTGCCGATGACGAGGCAGACGAGCGCGGCGTAAACGACCTCGATCGACGGGAACGCCAGAAGGACATGCCCCGCGATGAAGAACATGCCTCCGATCATGATGGCGCGCCGGTACCCGAGGAACCGGTCCGCGAGCCAGCCTCCCACGATCGGGCTGAAGAACACCGCTCCCAGATAGTTCGCGCGCAGTGTCGTCGCCTGCGCCGCCGTCCAGCCGAACCCCTCGGCTTTGTCCTGGAGGTAGAGCGTGAACAGCGCCAGCATCGTGTAGAAGCTGAAGCGCTCCCACATCTCCGTGGCGAAGAGGACGTAGAGGCCGCGCGGATGTCTGGCCGGTGTCGCGCCGGAGGCCGTCACTGCGGATGCTCCACTCATGATGGGTGGCGGGAGGCTACCAGAGAACCCGGGAGGCGTGCAGGAGCGGGGCTTGTCTCCGCCCGCGGGCGGCCCCAAGGGCCGCTACGAATCCGAACATGCCAGGGCCAGGCTGTCGCCGGCCATGCGGGCGGTCCGGCGGATCTCGGCATCCGAGTGCGCGGTCGAAAGAAACCAGGCCTCGAACTGGGCCGGAGCCAGAAAGATCCCGCGCTCCCGCATGGCGTGGAAGAACACGGCAAACCGCCGCGTGTCGGAGCGCTTCACGTCGGCAAACCCGCGCATGGGCCCCGGGGCGAAGAAGAGGGTCGAGAGCGATCCCGCCCGCGTCAGGCAGACGGCGCCCGAGAGTCCCCGCCGCTCGATCTCCGCGCGCAGCAGGAGCTCGAGCATCGCCCCCTTGCGCTCCAACTCCGCATACGGCGGCCGCCGCTTGATCTCGTCGAGCATCGCAATCCCCGCCGACATCGCGAGCGGGTTTCCCGAGAGTGTGCCCGCCTG
>JANMBR010000307.1:0-6805 GCA_031360505.1 Acidobacteriota bacterium | reverse complement strand
GGTCGGGCCTTTCGAGGCCGAGTTCAAGGGGATCGAGATCGCGCTGCGCGGCCTCGCGCTCGCGCGAAAGCGCGGCACCCGGTTCCACTTGCGCCGGATCTCGTACTCGCCGTGCTCCGAGGCCGAGAGAAACATCGGCGTCACCGACGAGTACCACGATTGCCTCGCGCCTGAGCGCATGCCCTTCGCGTATCGGGCCTCCGACGCGTTCGTCGGGGCGTCCCGCGTGGAGGAGGGGTTCGGTCTGCCTTCGCTCGAGGCCCTGTCCTGCGGCCTGCCGGCGCTGCTCTCCGACGTTGCGGGCCAGCGCGAGATCGGGGGCGCCGCGGTCTCGTATTTCCGCGACGGCGATCCGGGGAGCCTTGCCGAGGCGCTGCCGGCGCTGCTCAGCCCGGAGGCGCGCGGGCGCGCGCGGTCTCTGGGTCCCGAGGCCGCTGCGCGCTTCGATGCGGCCGACGTGGCCGAGCGGCTCGAGCGTGCGTTTCTGGCGGCCGCCGGGGCGCCCGCGCCATGAAGCCGTCCGTCTCCGCGATCGTCGTCAATCACCGCAGCGCCGCGGAGGCGGCGGGATGCGTGGCTTCGCTGCGCGAGGCCTTCGCGCGCGAAAACGTTGCCGGCGAGATCGTCCTCGTGGACTGCGCCTCCGGGAAGGACGAGGTCCGGCAACTGTCCGCGCTTGGCGCCGACGCCGAGGCGTTTCTGCCGGACAACCGCGGCTACTCGGGCGGCGTCAACGCCGGCCTCGACCGCGCGAGCGCGCCGCGCCTCATCCTCTCGAACGCCGACGTCGTGTTCCTGCCCGGGGCCGTGACGGGGCTGCTCGCCGAGATCGAGGACCCCAAGGTGGCGGCCGCCGCCCCGCTCTGCTTCTGGGATGTCGGTGAAAAGCTGACCCTTCCAGCCGATTCCAACACGGGGTTCCTCGGCGAGCTCGGTGTCGGACGGTTCGCCCCCTTCGCGCGCCGGAGCCTCGCGCTCTGGCAGCGCGGCGGCGACGCGCCGCACCTGGTCGGCGCCGTGCTCGCCGTCCGGCGCGACGTGTTCGAGCGAGTCGGCCGCTTCGACGAGCGGTTTCTTTTCGAGTACGAGGAAACGGAGTGGGAGGACCGCGCGATCGAGCGCGGCCTGCGACTGCGCTTCGTTCCGCGGGCCCGCGTGCGCCATCTCTTTGCCCGCAGCGCGGGGCGCAATCCGGAAACCGAGCAGCGGCGCGCGGCCTCGCGGCGGCTCTACCGCGAGCGCCGGTATGGCCGAATCGGGAGGGCCCTGCTCGAGCGGGCCGCCGTCCGGCCGCCGCGCGCCGTCCCTGCCATCCCGGTCGCCGAGCCGCGCGTCCTTGCGCGGGCGGGGGCGTGGCTCGCGATCTCGACGAACCCTTCGCTCATCCCGTTCGCGGGCGCGTCGCTCGCCGAGGACTTCGAGCTGCCCGCCGAAGTGCTCGCGTCTCTGAATCCGGGCCCGATCTACCTGCGCGTTTTCCGGACGCCCGACGGCCGCCCGATCGAGACGTTCGTCTGGCAGAAGCGGTGAGCGGCTTCGAGGTCCGGCCCTCGACGGCCGCGGACGCTTCGGGCATCCGCCGGCTCTTTGAGCGCATCTTCAAGACCGAGTTGTCCGAAGAGGAATGGCTCTGGAAGTTCGAGCGCGATCCGGACGGCTGGCGCGGCGTCGTCGGCGTTCTCGACGGGGAGATCGTCGGCAACTACGCCGGTTGGGGGATGCGTTTCCTCCTCGACGGCGAGCCGCGGCTTCTCTATTCCGTGGGAGACGTCGCGACCGACACGGGCGTCCGCGCCCTCGGCGGGCGCCGCGGCGTCTACCAGGCGATGACCGAGGCGTTCTACGCGACGGTCGAAGGGGAGGTGCCCTTCTGCTTCGGCTTCCCGAACGCGCGGGCGCTCAAAGTGAGCGAGCGCATCGTCGGGTCCCGGACGCTCTTTCCCATCGGGTTGAAGAAGACGCCGGTCGAGTCCTTCGGGCCGCCCCCCGCCGACGCGGAGTCGGGGGAGAGCGTGGACGAGGGCTTCGATTCCCTCTGGGAGGCCGGCCAGCGGGCCTTCACGCACGCCGCCGTGCGCGACCGCGCGCGCGTGAACTGGCGATTCCACGCCCGGCCGAACCGTTACTACCGGATGGTCTGGCGCCGGCAGGGCCGCGAGCTCGTCGGCTGGGCCGTCCTTTCCGTCGTCGGCGAGGAGGCCACGGTCGTGGACTTTCTCGGGCGCGAGGCCGACGGGCGCGACCTCCCGCCGCTGTTCGCCGCAGCCGCCGACGAGGCCCGACGCCTCGGCGCCCTGCGGCTCGTTTTCTGGGAAACGCCTTCGGGCCCGGGCCGTCGCGCCATCGAAGCTCTTGCCGGCGACCGCACCGATGCGGGCTTTCCGATGATCGTCCGAGTTTTCGACGAGGCGGCCGTCCAGCGCTTTGCAGCGCAGCTCCACCTCGTGCCGTCGCTCTACGACCTAATCTGAAACCGGGAAGCGGTTAGACTGCTCGAAGCTTCATGCAGCGCGAAGAGTCCCTGATCCCCTATTCAGCTACCGAGCTGACCGGCGCGCGCATTCTCGCGCTGGCGGCGCACCCGGACGACGAGTCGTTCGGGGCGGGCGGTACGCTGGCCTTGAACGCCGGCAAGGCCCAGGCGATCCGCGTCTGGATCGCGACCGACGGCACCGAGCAGGAGGGCGTGACGGCGCAGGCCGCACGCGAATACGCCGCGAAACGCCGCGAAGAGGCGGGCCGCGCGACGGCGGCGCTCGGCATCGAGCCGCCGCGCTTCGGGGGATTGCCCGACCGCAGCCTCACCGCGGACCGCCAGGCGCTCGCGGCCGCGCTTTCGGCCGAGCTCGAGGCCTTCGAGCCGGACCTCGTCCTGTGCCCGTCGCCGACCGAGATCCATCCCGACCACCGCGCCCTGGCGCGCGCGCTGTACGAGCTCGTGGCGTCCTCGCGCGCCGGCGACGCCGATCACGATCGGTTCCGCTTCCTGCGGATCGCCTTCTACGAGCTCTCGCACCCGCTGCTCCCGAACGCCCTCGTGGACATCGCCGCGGTCGCCGGGAAGAAGCAGGACGCGCTGCTCTGCTTCGCGTCCCAGCAGGCGGTGCGGGACTACGTCGGCGCGATGCAGGGCCTGAATGCCTACCGGCGGCTGACGCTGTCCGGCAGCGGACCCGTCGAGGCGTTTCGCGTGGTGAGCTATCCGGAGGCCTCCACGACTTCGTTCGAGCAGCTGCGGCGCACGATCGGGCCGTCGGCGATCAGCGATGGAACGTACGGGCCCGCGCCCGTGAGCGTCGTCATCCGGACCCGCAACCGCCCGGCGCTCCTGAAGGAGGCGCTGGAGAGCCTGCGCGCCCAGACGGCGCGGCCGCGCCAGGTCGTCGTCGTCAACGACGGCGGCGCCTCGCCGCGCGAGGTCACGGACGGGTTCCGCGACGCCTTCGACGTGATCCTCGAGGATCCCAGGCAGCGCCACGGCCGCTCGGCGGCGGCCAACCGCGGCGTCGCACTCGCGACCGAGGAGCTCATCGCGTTTCTCGACGACGACGACCGCTGCTATCCCGATCACCTCGAGCGGCTCGCCGCCGCCCAGAGGCAGGGCCCGGAGCCCGTCGTCTACGCGGATGCCGTGACCGTCGTGTACGGGCAGGGCGAGACCGGCTGGGAGCCGCGCGTGCGGACGCTCCAGTACTCGCTCGACTACGACCCGGACTACCTGCTGCTGGCCAACTACATTCCGATCCACACGCTGCTCTTGCCCCGCGAGCTCTTCCGCAAGGTCGGCGGGTTCGACGAGGTGCTCGAGTACTCGGAGGACTGGGATTTTCTCATTCGCTTGAGCGCCGAGACGCCGTTGCGGCACCTGCGCGCGGTGACCTGCGAGTACCGCGTGTTCGAGGCGCAGTCCAACGACCCCACGCACGTGGCGGCGGGGGCGGGCGCTTTCCAGGACGCGCGGCGCAAGATCTACGAACGCTATTCGGCCAGGCGCACGGACGCGGGGCTCGGGCGCGTGCTCGACCGCATGCGCGCCCAGGTCGCGTACTGGTACGACCGCGACGGGATTTCCCAGGGGGAGCTCAAGTTCCTGCGCGAGGGCCACCGGCGAACGAGCGAGGCGCTCGTGCTCGCCCAGGGCGAGAGGTCGAGGCTCGGCGCGGAGAACGAGATGCTCCACGATCGGACGGCCGAGTACGACCGGCTCCTCCAGGACGCCCAGATCGAGGTCGAGCGCCAGTACGGCATCCTTCAGCAGATCTACGAGTCGCGGACGTGGAAGCTGCATCTGTTTCTGGATCGGCTGCGCGGTCGGCGGTGAGCGTCGAGAGAATCGTCGTCCTCGCCCCCGAGCCGATCCGTTCCCGCATGGCCGGGATGGGGATTCGGGCCCTCGAGCTCGCAAAGGCCCTCGCCGGGCAATTCGAAGTGCGCCTGATCGTGCCGAACGATGCGAGTCAGGCGCGCGAGGTCGCCGGGGCGCTCGACGTCGTCACGGCGAAGGAGGGGGCGCTGGCCGAAGCGGCGCGGGGCGCGCACGCGGCGGTCGTGTCGGGCCACGCGGCCAACTGGTGGTTCCACCAGGTCCCGGACGTCCCGGTGGCGGCGGATTTGTACGACCCCTTTCCAGTCGAGAACCTCCACTATGCCCGCGCGCTCGGAGGGCAGACGGCCCTGCACGACCGGCGCAGCCTCGCGCTGGCGCTGGCGCGAGCGGACTTTTTCCTGTGCGCGTCGCCCGAGCAACGCCTCTTCTATGCGGGCACGCTTTTCGAAGCGGGGCGAATCGGCGCCAGCAATTTTCCGGACGACCCGACGCTCTCCCGCCTGCTCGCGGTCGTGCCGTTCGGTGCTCCAGCCGAGCCCGCCCGGGGCGACCGTGCGGCCGGGCGGCGCGCGGCGGGCGTACCGGAGGCGGGCCCGCTCGTGCTCTTCGGCGGTGTGTACGACTGGTACGACCCGGAGCTGCTGCTCGCGGCGTGGCCGGAGATCCTCCGGGTCGAGCCCGCGGCGCGCCTGCTCTTCTTCGAGAGCCCGAACCGCGAGACCACGCCGCAGCGCGTTTTCGAGCGCGCGCGGATCCGGGCGCGCGAGATCGATCCGGGCGGGCACTCGATCGCTTTTTCGCCGTGGCTGCCGTACTCCGCGCGGGCGGACCTCTACGCGGCGGCGGACCTGCTCGTGTCCATTTCGTCTGAGGGGCTGGAGACGGAGCTCGCCTACCGCACGCGCCTGCTCGACGCGGCCTGGGGCGGCGTTGCGTCGGTGTCGGTCGGCGGAGGCACTCTCGCGCGCGAACTGGCAGAGGCGGGCGCCGCGTTCGAATGCCGCCGGGACGCGGGAGAGCTCGCGGGCAGGGTGGCGGCCCTTCTTTGCGACATGGCGGCGCGCACCGGCGCCGGGCAAGCGGCGCGGACTTTCGCATCGGCCCGGAGCTGGAAGGCCGTGACGGCGCCCCTCTCGGAATGGTGCCGAGGCCCTCGGGTCGATCCGGGACGGCTCCCCGTGCCGACGGGAGATGGAATCGTGGAGCGCCTCAAGAATCTCTTCCGTTGATAGGCTCCCCGCCGTGACTTTCCCCGAGGCATCCGCCGTCGTCGTGCATCACCGCGGGCTCGAGCACCTGCTCGAGTCGCTCGCCGCGCTCGAGGCCGCAACCGGTCTTTCGGCGGAGATCATCCTCGTGGACAACGCCTCGGCCACACCCCGGGGCGCCATCCTCGGACCTCATCCGGGAGTACGCATCGTGGATGCGGGCGCGAACGTGGGGTTCGCCTCGGGCTGCCGGCTCGGCGTGGAGGCGGCGCGTGCACCCGTCGTGCTCTTCGTCAACGACGACGCGGCCGTTCACCCGGACGCCCCGCGGCGGCTCGTCGAAGCGCTCTCGAGCGCCCCTGCCGACGTCGTTGCGGCGGGCGGCCGGCTGACGGACTGGAGCGGAGCGAAAAACGACTTCTCGGATGGGTTTCTTACGTTCGACGGCCACGCCTTTGCGGCCGACGCCGGCCGGCCCGTCGCGGCGCTTCCGGCGGCCGAGCCGGGTGAGGAGCGGCTGTTCGCGTGCGGAGGCTTGATGGCCGTCCGCCGCGACGAGTTTCTGTCCTCGGGGGGCTTCGACGACGACTACTTCGCGTACCTCGAGGACGTGGACTTCGGCTGGCGGCAGTGGATCTTCGGGCGCCGCGTGATCGCCGAGCCGCGCGCGGTCGCGCGCCACCGCGGCGGCGCGACGGGCGAGGCGCTCGGGATCTTTTCGCGCGGCTTTCTCTTCGAGAAGAATGCCTTCGCGACCGTCTACAAGAATCTGGGACGGGACGCGTTCCGGGACCTCATGCCGGCCGTCGTGATGACGTTCGTCACGCGCGTGGGGGAGATGTTGGCCAGGCGCAATCCCGGGGCCGCGGAGCTCGAGCGCGATCCCTATGCCGCCGCGGCCGCGACGCCGTCCTTCGCGCGGCGGCTCTTCGGGATCGCCTCGGACGTCACGACGCGGATCAGCGTGGACGATCCGCTGACGATCGCCCACCTTCGCGCGCTGTCCTGGATCCACCGCCACCACGCCCCGCTCGCCGAAAAGCGCCGGGCCGTGCAGGCGGGGCGCCAGCGCGGCGACGCCGAGATCTTCGCGAAGTTCCCGATGCGGCTCGTACCCACCTATCCGGGTGACGAGCGGCTGACGTCGGATTTCTTCGCGCCGTTCTTCGAGAGCGCCCCGGCCCTCGTGCGGACGACGCTCTCCGAGATCTTCGAGGCCGGCGCGTGAATTTCTCGGTCGTCATCCCGACGTACCGCCGGCCCGAAACGC
>JANMBR010000272.1:0-30584 GCA_031360505.1 Acidobacteriota bacterium | reverse complement strand
CGGGTGGGCCACCGGGTCGGCCTCATGGACTCGGACATCTACGGACCGTCCCAGCAGATGATGATGGGCATCGACGAGAAGCCCTACATCAACGAGGCAAACCAGATCGTTCCGATCGAGCGCCACGGCGTGAAGGTCATGTCCCTTGGCTTCCTGATGGACGTCGACCAGCCCGTGATCTGGCGCGGGCCGATGGTCATGAAGGCCGTCGAGCAGTTCCTGCAGGACGTGGCCTGGGGCGCGCTCGATTTCCTGGTGATCGACCTGCCGCCCGGAACCGGCGACGCGCAGCTGACGCTGA
Source organism: Acidobacteriota bacterium (assembly GCA_031360505.1). Lineage (GTDB taxonomy): Bacteria > Acidobacteriota > Thermoanaerobaculia > UBA5066 > Gp7-AA6 > DAHUXD01. Next base: position 30,283 of record JANMBR010000272.1, on the reverse strand, counting down.
CGCAAAAGATCCACCTCTCCGGGGCGGTCATCGTCACGACGCCGCAGGACGTCTCGCTCATCGACGCGCGCAAGGGGCTGGCCATGTTCCAGAAAGTGAACGTGCCGCTGCTCGGCATCGTCGAGAACATGTCCTATTACCTCTGCCCGAAGTGCGGGAACCGGGAGGAGATCTTCAAGCACGGCGGGGGAAAGCGAACGGCCGACGAGCTCAAGGTGCCCTTCCTCGGCGAGATCCCCCTCGACCCGAAGATCGCGATCGGCGGCGATTCCGGGGTGCCGATCGTCGCCGGCGAGCCGAAGTCCGCGGTCACCGAGGCTTATCTGCGGATCGCAGAAGCGATCGTGAAGACGCTGGGAGCCTGAGGCCGGGCCTCGATCGCCATGCCCGCCGTCATCGAGCTCGCAAAAACCGACATCACGCGGCTGCACGTCGACGCGATCGTCAACGCCGCCAACGAGGCCCTGCAGCTCGGCTCCGGAGTTGCCGGTGCGATTCGCCAGAACGGCGGTCCCACGATTCAGGAGGAGTGCGACCAGATCGGCACGTGCGCGGTCGGGCAGGCCGTCGTGACGCGGGCAGGCAAGCTGCCGGCGAAATGGGTGATCCACGCGGTCGGTCCAGTCTGGAAGGGCGGCACCTTCGGCGAGGAGATGCTGCTCGCCTCCGCGGTCCTGCAGGCGCTGCGCCGCGGCGAGGACATCGGCGCGACTTCCCTTGCGCTGCCGGCCATCTCGGCCGGCGTCTTCGGTTTTCCGCTGGAAATGGCCGCCGAGATCACCATCGCCGCGGCCCGCTCCTTCGCGCCCCGGTCCGAGTACGTGCAGAAGATCGTGTTCTGCCTGCTCGACGACGAGACCTACTCGGCCTTCGAGAAGGCCCTCGCCGCCGAGAAGGCCTGAGCCGGCGGCCGAAAACGGTGACCGCCTCCCGGTGACCGGCAGCATCCTCGGCCTCGTCTTCGCGCTCGCGGTTTCCGCGGGCCCATCCTCGCCGTCCGACGCGTTGAAGCTCCAGGCGGCGAAGAACGTCGGCCTGGCGGCGCTCGAGGAGGGCAACCTCGCGGCGGCGGCGGCGCAGTTCGAGACGATCCGCCGCCTCGCGCCCGCACAGCCGCTCGGCTGGTCCAACGGCGCGGTCGCCGCCCTGCGCGCCAAAGACGCCGCTCTGGCCGCGCGTTTGATGGCCCAGGCGCTGCTCCTCGCTCCCGGCGATGCGCGCGTGCTCGCGATCGAAGCGGCGCGACGTGAGCTCGCCGGCGATCGCGCGGGCGCAGTCGAGATGTACGAGAAGGCCGCGGCGGCCGCGCCGCGGGACGTCGCTTCGCTGTGGAACGCGGCCCGGCTCCAGGCCGAGATGGGCGACGCATCCCGCCGTGGCGCAATTCGAAACGTGGAGGCCGCTCTGGCGCAGGCTCCCGCCAACGTCTTTCTGCTCGTCCGTCTCTGCGAGCTGCTGCGGGCGCAGGGGGACACGGCGCGGGCCGTCGCGGCGTCGGACCGGCTCGCGGCATTCGTCGCCGGTGAGACGAAGGCCGACCAGGCGCTTGCCGAGGGACGGCAGGCGCTCGAGGCGGCAGACGCGCGCGCGGCCTCGCTGAAGTACCGGGTGGCCGAGAACGTCCTGCGGACGACGCCGCGGTATCAGCAGGCGCGCCATGACGTGGACCCCGGTGTCGTCGGGCTGCCTCTCGAAGACTGGAATGCAGAGCTGTCCGCGGCGATCCGCGCCCGGGCCGCGCGCCCGATCCCGGTCACGTTCGCCCCGAGGCCGGATGCAGGCCTCAAGAAGCTGGCCGGGGTCGCCGCGGTCCGGGTGACCGGAAAGGACGCTCGCGATCTCGTCTTTGCGGGGGAGGCCGGCGTGCGCGTGGCCGCGGCTTCGAAGGCGGGGTACCGTCCGGAAGCGCTCATCCCGGGGTCCGCCGCGCGCGACGTGGCCGTCGCCGATGTCACCAACTCGGGCTCGCTCGATCTCATTACGCCGGGCGCGCTCTGGATCCGGGAGGGCGAGGGCTACCGGCGGGTCGGGATCGCAGAGGGGGAGCGCGTCACCCCCTTCGACGTCGACGCGGACGGCGATCTCGACCTCTATGTATCGTCGAAGGCGGGCGACCGCCTGCTGCGCAACAACCTCGACGGGACCTGGGCCGACATCACCGCGGCCTCGGGGCTCGCGGCCGGGGTATCCCGGTTCGCCGTCGCTGCGGATCTCGACCGCGACGGGGACGTCGACCTTCTGCTGGCGCGCGCAGACGGAGGCTTCGCGCTCTACGACAACCTGCGGGGCGGGCGCCTCGCTATTCGCGACGCCGGCCTCCCGACGACGGGCGCGATTCTGGCCGCCGCGGCCGGCGACCTGAACGGGGACGGCCGCGTCGACCTCGTCTGGACGGGCGATGCGGGCGCCCTCGTGGCGCTCAATCGCGGCGATGGGACGTTCGGCGCGGCCCGGCCGGTCGGCCCGGGGCAGACGCCGCTCTTTTTCGACTACGACAACGACGGATTCCTGGACCTCTTTCTCGCAAGCCCGGCCGGGCACTCGGCGTTGTACCGCAACGACGGAACCGGGGCTTTCACGCCGGCCGACGTCGGGGCGCTGCCCTCGGCGCGGGACGCCGAGGCGGTGGACGTCGACGGGGACGGCGACCTCGACCTGGCGCTCGTCCTTTCCGACGGATCGGTCGCGCTCCTCGAGAATCGCGGCGGCAACGCGAACGGCTGGATCGACGTCGCGCTCGAGGGGTTGCCAGCGGGTTCGGCCAAGGTCAACCGATTCGGCTTCGGATCCGAGATCGAGGCGAGGGCGCAGGATCTTTACGTGTACCGGGTGGCGGCGCGGCCAATCACGCGCGTCGGGCTCGGGGGGCGGCGCCGGGCGGACGTGCTCCGGATCGTCTGGACCAACGGCGTGCCGCAGAATGCGCTCGATCCGCCGGTCAAGATGGTGCTGCGCGAGGTGCAGCAACTCAAGGGCTCGTGCCCCTTCCTCTACGCCTTCGACGGCGCGCGCTGGCACTTCGTGACGGACGTCCTCGGGCGCGCCCCGGCCGGCCTCCTCTTCGACGGCGTCCACCAGGCGGCCGCGGATACCCGCGAGTGGCTCGTCATCCCGGGCGACTGGCTCAGGCCGTCGGGCGGCGCGCTCGCGCTCGACTTCACCGAGGAGCTCTGGGAGGCGGCCTACTTCGATCTGGCCGAGCTCTCCGCGGTGGACCACCCGGCTGGCGTATCACTGGTGTCGAACGAGAGGATGGTGCCGCCCCCCTTTCCGCCGAAGGAGATCTTCACGGTCTCCCGGCCCCTGACGCCGCGCGCGGTGGACGGCGACGGGCGTGATCGTACGAACGAGATCGCGGCCGCGGACGGCGTGTACATCGCGGGCTTCGCGCCGGCGCGCTACCAGGGCCTCGTCGAGCCCCACGCACTCGTGCTCGACTTGCCCGAGGCGCGGCGGGGCGCGAAGGTCATGCTCTATCTGACGGGCTGGATCTTTTACGCCGATACCTCGATCAACGTCTCCCTCGCGCAGCGAAAGGACATCGCGGCCTCGGCGCCCGTGCTCGAGGTCCCGGATGGAAGAGGCGGCTGGAAGACGGCGATCGCGTCGATGGGCTACCCGGCTGGCAAGACGAAGACGATGCCCGTGGATTTGTCCGACGTGCTCGATCGCGCCGACCCGCGGGTGCGGATCCGGACGAACCTCGCGATCTACTGGGACCGGATCTTCTACACGGTGGACGAGGCCCCGGCCCCGGTGCGGATGACCAGGCTTCCGCTTTCCTCCGCCGAGCTCTCGTTTCGCGGATTTTCGCGGATGCGGCACGAGTTTCCCGACGGCCCGCAGGTGTTCGTCCACGACGACGTCTCGAAGGATCTGCGCTGGGCCGACATGGCCGGGTTCTACACGCGCCTGGGCGACGTGGGCGAGTTGCTCGCGGCCGCCGACGATCGCTACGTGGTCATGAGGGGCGGCGACGCCGTGCGGCTGCGCTTCGACGCGAGCGCCCTGCCGCCCCTGCCCGAGGGCTGGGTGCGCGACTACGTGATCGTCCTCGACGGCTGGGACAAGGACGCGGACAAAAACACGGTGGCCGGCCAGACGGTCGGACCGCTTCCGTTTCACGGGATGGACGATTCCCGCTACGGCCAGCTCGCCTTTCCCGAGACCGAGGCGCACCGCGAGTTCGTCCGGCAGTACCTGACCCGGCGGGGTGGGCCGGAGGAGTTCGTGGACGCGGTGAAGGCGAGTCGGCAGTAAGCCGTCAACAGTGAAGAGAACGTTCATCGGTGTCGCGCTCTGCGCCGCCATGGTCGCTGCGGCGGCGCCGGCGAAGAAGGTCGGCGTCTTCGAGGACGCGACGCGAACTTCCGGCGTAAAGATGCAGGTCCGCTCGGACCTCAAGGGGTTGAAGCTCATCGCGACGATGATTGGCGGGTGCGCGGTCGGCGACTACGACGGGGACGGCCGGCCCGACCTCTACGTCGCCAATTCCATTCCGCGCTGGGGCAAGCCCAACGCCAGCCAGTGCGGGCGGCTGTTCCGCAATGTCGGAAACGGAAAATTCGAGGACGTCACGCTGAAAGCGGGCATCCGAGCCTGCGGCCTCGGCATGGGCGCGTTCTGGGCGGACCTCGACGGGGACGGGCGGCTCGACCTCTACCTCACCAACGTGGGTCCGAACGCGGTCTGGTGGAATCTCGGCGACGGCTCGTTCGAGAAAGGGATCGAGACAGGCCTCGAGGACCCGCTCTTTTCGGCCGGCGCGGCCGTGCTCGACTATGACGGCGACGGCAGGCTCGACGTCGCGGTCGCCAACTACCTGGACTCGACGCCGGAATGGGAGGCCGCGCAGAAGCAGTTCGAGCTGAGGGTGCCCGAGGACTACAAGGGGCAGCCTTCGCACCTCTTCCGCAATGAGGGCGGACGCAGGTTTCGCGACGTGACCGGGCCTGCCGGCCTCGCGATGCCCCCGGCCGAGACCAAGACGCTTTCGATCGCGGTGCTCGATTACAACGGCGACGGCCGGCCGGACCTCGAGTTCGTCAACGACCGCGTCTCCAATCGCCTCTTCGAGAACCGCGGCGACGGCCGCTTCGAGGAAGTGACCGCACAGACCGGTGCGGGCGTGCTCGGCGAGCGGCCGCGCGCGGGCATGGGCGCCGCGGTCGGCGATCCCTTCGGCAGCGGTCGCGACAGCCTCTTCGTGACTAACTTCGGGGCGGAAGAGAACAGCCTCTACCGCAACGTGGACGGCGTGCTCTTCGAGGACGCGGGGGCGTCGGGCGCCGGCGCCCTCGGTATGGCCTCCGTGCGCTGGGGGACGCACTTCGCCGACTTCGACAACGACGGCTGGCCCGACCTCTATGCCGTCGGCGGGCACCTGGCGCCGCGCATCGTCCGGGAGATTGCGAAATACCGGAGCGGAACGGCAGCCTACATCGACGCGGGCGATCGCAGCTTCGCGCAGCCGCCGGTCCTGATGCACAACCTCGGCGAAGGGCATTTCGTCGAGTGGAAAGACTCGGGCGACTTCGGGCGCGCGCGCATGGCGGCCCGCGGATCGGCCGTGGCGGACTTCGACGGGGACGGGGCCCTGGATCTGGTCGTCGTCGACGTGAACGGTCCGGTCCGTTTCTTCCGTAACATGCTCCCCGCAGCCAACTGGATCGCGATCGAGCCGAGGGCGGGAGCGGATGGAAAGGCAATCCTCGAGACGCGCGTCCGCGTCACCGCGACCGGGCGCACGCAGACGCAGACCTTCCGCGTTTCGCCATCGTACCTCTCGGGCTCCCTCGTGCCGCTCCACTTCGGTCTCGGAACGGCCGGCAAGGCCGACGAGATCGAGGTCCGCTGGCCCGGCGGGCAGACGCAGATCTTCCGGGACGTGTTAGCGGGGAAGTCCTACACGCTCGCTCGCGGGGCAGTGCTCAGTCGGGCGGGTTCCCGCTGATTTCGGGCCGCGGCAGGGCGATGCCGCAAGGCTACCCAGCGCGGGAGGTGGACTATGATTCGGGGCGCATGATTCCCATCGGTGACGACGATTCCGACCGCAGGACCATCCCGTTCGTCACGTGGCTCCTGATCGCGGTCAACGTCTTCGTCTTCGTCGCCCTCCAGGGGATGGGGTCGAACGAGCGCTTCACGATGGCGTTTGCGACGGTGCCCGCCGAGATCCTGAGCGGCCGCGACATCGCGCAACCGATCCCGGTTCGGGACAGCTCCGGGCAATCGGTCGGGACACTCGAGCTTTTTCCGACGCCGATCCCCGTCTACCTCACACTCATCACGGCGATGTTCATGCACGGCGGGTTCGCGCACATCTTCGGAAACATGCTCTACCTCTGGATCTTCGGCGACAACCTCGAGGACGCCCTCGGCCACGGGCGGTATTTCGTCTTTTACCTCGCGACGGGCGTCCTGGCGGGGCTCGCGCACGTGGCGGTCACGGCGGCTCTCGGAGCCAACCCGCTCATCCCATCCCTCGGCGCCTCGGGCGCAATCTCGGGGGTGCTCGGCGGGTACATCGTTCTCTTTCCTCGGCGGCGCGTGCGCGTGCTCTGGCTCTACTCGGTGATGTCAGTGCCCGCGCTCGCCGCGATCGGCCTGTGGTTCGTGTTTCAGCTGGTTAGCGGCGCCGGGATGCTCGGCGGCAGCACGGGCGGCGTGGCGTATGGCGCGCACATTGGCGGCTTCGTCGCCGGAGTCGTGCTCGTGAAGCTTTTCGGCGGAGATCGCCGCCCGGCACTCGGGCGCGCATGAAACGCCGCGTCAGGGCGCGAGCGGCTTCTCGAAAACGCGCTGCGTCTTGATGGCCACGAAGCCCTCGCGCTCGTAAAATGCGCGCGCGCGTTCGCGGATCACGTTCGAGCGGACGCGGATGGCCCGGCATCCCTGCGCGCGGGCCCAGCCTTGCGCGGCCTCGAGGAGCTTGCGGCCGATGCCGCCTCCGCGAGCGGCCTCGTCGACGATGAGTCCCGCGATCTCCGCCTGCCGCGGCGCCTCGAAAATGCGCGGCAGGCTGACCTGGATCCAGCCTTCCACGCGGCCGTTGGCTTGCGCGACAAGCAGGGCGTGGTCGGGATGGTCCGCGATGGCGGCGAGCCGGTCGACGGCCTCCTCGGGCGTCATCGGGTAACCGAGGGCGGTCGAGAGCGCCGCGAGCCGCGCGGCGTCGCCCGGTGCGGCGGGACGGACGCCTGCGTTCACGCGGAGCGCTCTCGGCGCAGGCGCACGGATTCTGGCTCGCGGCCGGAACCCGCGGCCACGAACCCGGCGCGGGCGAGGATCCGCCAGGAGCCCGCGTTGTCCGGGGACGTTTCGGCCTCGATGCGCCAGACCGACGCGTTCTCGAAAGCCCAGGCAGTCAGCGCGTTCACCATCTCCGTCGCGATGCCCTGGCGTTGGAACTGCGGGAGGACCGAGTAGCCCATCTCGACCATGCCGCCCTCGTCAGGGCCGCCGAGGAACCCGCAGCCGCCGACGAGCACCCGTTCGGTGCCGCAGACGCGTACGACGTACCACGCCAGCCACCCGTACCACTCGGGGTGCTCGCGCAGCCAGCCGAGAAAGAGCGGGAGTGCGTCCGCCGCCGTTTCGGGCGGCCATTCGGCCGGCACCTGTGCGCCGAGAAGCCGCGCGAACTCGCCGCGGTCCGAGAGTTCCGCCTCGGAGAGGGGAATCGTCGCCGCGGTCAGCTCGAGCCGCGCGGTCCGGATCTGCGTCACGGCGTTTCCTGAGTGATCGTGAGGCGCGCTGCGCCCGGGACGTCCTTCCGGGTCTCTGTCGCGCCGTCCGGCCAGCGGATTTCGAGCGTGTCGATCTTCTCGGCGTCGCCGAGGCCGAAGGTCAGAGTCTTTTCCGAGGCCGAGAGGTAGGACTGTCCGCCGGAGACCTGCTGCGTGAGCGTCCGCGCTCCGACGGTTGCGGTGACGCGCGCGCCGACGGCGTCGCGGTTGGATTTGCCCGCGCCGGTCAATCGCACGCGCACGCTCCTTCCCGGCGCGTTCGTCGGGTTGAGGAACACGCGCGCGGGCCCGCCGTTCTCGACGAGCACCACGTCGATATCGCCGTCCCCATCGAGGTCGGCAGAGGCCGATCCCCGGCCGACGAGCGGCTTCGCGAGATCGCCCGAGCTGTCTCCGAGCAGCGAGAAGCGGCCGTCGCCGGCATTTTTGTAGAGGGCGGGCGGCTGCCGGTACGTGACGTCTTTCTGGACCTCCTGCACGCTCGGCTCCACGTGGCCGTTGGTGAGCAGCAGGTCCATCCGGCCGTCGAGGTCGGCGTCGAAAAAGAGGACGCCGAACGTCAGGTCGAGGAAGGACGTCGGGCCGACGCCGCTGCGTGGAGACTCGTCGAGGAATACCTCGCCCGATTCCGTCCAGTAGAGGGACTTGAGCTCGTTCGAGAAGTTGCCGATCGCGAGGGCGGAGCCTTTGCCGTTCTTCGTGTCGGCCCACGCCGCGCCCATCGCCCCGCGCGCGCGGCCCGCCTCGTCCACGGCGACGCCGGTCGGGATGCCGACGTCCTCGAAGGTCCCGTCACCCTTGTTCCGGAAGAGGTTGTTGGGCGCGGTGTCGTTGGAGACGAAGAGGTCCACCCGGCCGTCGCCGTCGAAGTCCCAGGGCGCGACGCCGAGCGCCTTCTGGTTGTCGTTCTCGAGGCCCGCCGCCTTCGTCACGTCCTCGAAGCGGCCGCCCCCGAGGTTGCGGTAGAGGTGGGACGACCTTCCGGGGTAGCGCTCGGGCGTGCAATAGGCCTTCGTCTTGCCGTCGAGCGTGCAGAAGAGGTCTTTTGCCGGGCTCCAGTCGACGTAGCGGCCGACGTAGAGGTCGAGCAAGCCGTCGCCGTCGTAGTCGAGCCAGGCGGACGAGGTTCCCCAGCCGGAGCCCGCCGCGACACCGGCCCGCTTCGACACCTCCTGGAAGCGGCTGCCGCGATTGTGGAAGAGGAGATTACCGTCCAGGCCCGTCACGAAGAGGTCGTCGCGGCCGTCGTTGTCGAAGTCGGCAACCGAGGCGCCCATCCCGTAGAAGACCCTCTCGAGGCCGGCCGCGCGCGTCACGTTCTTGAAGCGCGGCTGCCCGCGCGCGTCGTTGCCCTCGTTGCGGTAGAGGGCGAGCGAGGACTTTTGCGCGGCGGCTCCGGGATCTCCGGGCCAGTGCGCGCCCGAGACGAAGAGCAGATCGGGGCGGCCGTCGCCGTCGTAGTCGAGGACCGCCACGCCGCCGCCCATTGTCTCGGGCATCCACTTTTTCCCGGCGGCGCCCGTCACGTGGGTGAAGTCGATTCCCATTGCGGCCGCTTTCTCCTCGTAGGCGATCGCGGGTGGGGGCGTGGGCCGGGGGGTCGGCGGCGGGGCCGCGGCCTCCTTCGCGGGGCGGCGGCAGGCGAGCGCCAGGCAGGTGAGCGCGAGCGCGAGAGCGTTGCGGCGCATCGTCACTTTCCCGGCGGGGCGGCGGGTTTGCGGGCGGGCTCGGGCCGGGGCTGGGGCTCGGGTGCGGCGGCGGCCGCGGCGTGGGGCACGGCGTAGGACCACTGCGCGGCCTCGCCCGGGACGGGTGCGTGCGGCTGGTCGAGGTACCCGTGGTCCGTTTCGTATCCCTTCGGCCCGATGCGCGCGACCCACGGCGGTGCCACGGCGCTGGGCGGCACGGCTTCGGCATGAACGTGGATCGGGAGCGACTCTCGGTTGGCCCACTCGTGATCGAGGCGGTAGGGGCCCATGATCGCCCGGATCGACTCGTCGTCCTTGTACTTGCGGTACGCCGCGTCCTCTTTGTCGGCGTTCTTGCGGTCGCCCATCGCGCGATAGACGCGCATCAGGTTGTAGTGCGCATTGACGTCCTCCGGGTCGATCGCGAGCGTCTTGCGGTACGCGGCGATTGCCTCGGGAAACTTTCCATCGAGCCAGTCGACGAGGCCGAGGTTGTTCCAGGCCACGCGGTCGAGCGGGAACTTCTCGAGCACGGCCTTGAGATCCGCCTCGGCGTCGGCCAGGCGGCCCTCGTCCTTGGCCACCGTCGCGCGGAAGAAGGCGGTCTTGCCCCAACCCGGCCGACGCTTCTCGGCCTCGGCGAGGGAGGCCTTCGCATCGGAGAGTCGGCCCTCCGCGATCTCGGCGCGGGCTCGGTTGAGCGGGCCATCGGGCTTGTCCGGCGCGAGCTCTGCCACCTTCGTCCATGCGTGCGCGGCGCCCTTGAGGTCCCCTTGGAGGAAGAGGCCGATGCCGTAGTCATTCCAGCGCAGCCAGGGTGGGTCGGGGTTGCCCCTCACCCCCGGCCCCTCTCCCGCCGGGAGAGGGGAGTCGTTTGGGCCCCTCTCCCCCCCGCGGGGGGAGGGGGTTGGGGTGAGGGGGGTCACCGGCAGAACGACCGTGTCCCGCGCGAGGGTCGTGACGGGCAGCGAGGGTTGCGCGGCGCCGAGGGTGAAGGTCGTGAAGTCGCGCGAGAACTTGCGGTAGTGCGTTCCCGCCGAGAGCATGATCGAGCCCTTCGCATCCTTCGGCACGGTCACGCGGTAGTGCACCGTGCGCGCGGCGCCGGGCCCGATGCCGTTGTTGTAGAGCGGCACGCGGATGTCCTGGGGCTGGCGCCGGTCCATGTGCCCGCCCTCTTCGTCGATGACGAGCGTCGCGAGCCGATCCGCGGCGGCGTCGAGCCGGCCCGTCTCGTCGAGCACGCCGCTTTCGAAGAACTTGCCGGATGCCCCCTCGGCTCCGAGCGACACCCACGTTTCGTTCGAATCTGAGGTCCCGTTCGTGTACGGGTGCCCGACGCCGCGGGTGCGGACGACCACCTCGACGTGGAGCGTCTCGCCTGGCCGGACTTGCGGCGGCGTGTCGCCGAGGACGAGGAGCTCATCGCCGCGCCGGATCGCGAAGATGTCGACCGTGAGGACCTTATTCTCGAGAAAGTCCCGCATCCTCTTCTCCGTCTCCTTGTCGCCGCGCACGAAGGGCAGCGCCGTGTTCGCGGCGGGGAAAACGTGATCGTGCAGGAACCCCTTCTTGTTGCCGAACTCGTTCGAGGGATAGTCCGGCAGGTGACAATCCCGACACGCCTTGGGCTTGGGCGGATCGTAAAAGGAGCGCACCGCGCGCCCCGAGACGCCCGAGTCGTACCAGGTGTCGTAATGGTTCTGGCCGCGCAGCCAGCGGTAGCCGTTCAAGGCCGGGATCAAGCTCACCTTGTGGCAGGTCGAGCAGAACTCCGGGGTCCGCATGAAGGGTTTGAGGAAGGTCTTGCGGTGGAGCGACGGCTCCATCCGGATCAGCAGGCGGTTGACGGCGCGCAGCGCGCTCGAGTCGGAGAAGGCGAACGGGTACTGCCTCGATTCCTCGATGACGTAGGCGCCGTTGCCCTTCACGTCCTTGATCTCGGCGATCGAATGGCAGGACATGCAGGTCAGCCCTTGTTGCGCCTCCCACGAGTCGTAGGAGAAGGACGCCTGCGTCGCCTTGCCCATCTGGCCCGTGAAGAGGACGACGGGGTCGTGGCAGCCCGAGCACCACTTCGTCCGTTCGCGGCCGACGCGGTCGGCCATGAGCTCGACGCTCTTGCGGTAGAAGGGATTGTTGAAGGACGAGAAGCGGTGCGCCGAGCGCTCCCACTGGTGGAAGGAGTCCGGGTGGCATTCCTTGCAGTACGAATTGGCCGCCAGCTTCTTTCCGTCGAGGAGCCCCTGGTCGAACGTTTCGCTCGAGGACGGATAGAAGACCGTGTCGCCGTTGACGTTGGCGACGCGGCGGGGCGGCTTCTCGAGCCGCGCCGCGACCGCCATCGCACCCAGGAAGACGGCGACCGCGCCGCCCCACGCGAAGAGGCGGCGGAACTGGAGCTTGTGGACGTGCGCGCGGCGGTGGAGGATGAACGCCACGAGCGCGAGCGGGACGGCGCTCACGTGGGCGAGCCAGACCGCCCGGTTGTTGAGCGTGGCCCCCCGGAACGTCATGAACACGCCCGTCGCGACGCACACGATCGCCAGCGAAACGATCGCCAGCCCCGCGTACTTCGCGCGTTTGTTCCACATCCGGATCATCCGCTTGGCGTGCGTGACGGCAAAGACGAAGAAGGGAACCGCGATCAAGATCCCGAGCGCGAGGTGCATCAGGAGCATCGCGTAGAAAAAGCTCGTGTCGCGCGTGAAGGCCGAGATGTAGATCGAGTTGGCCGCGATCAATCCGAGCGGGATGAGCAGGATCCGGTACAGGCGCCTCTGCCAGGGTTGCAGGACGCCGGCGGGCCGGGCGGGCGGCAGGTCGTTCGCGGGCATGGAAAACGTATTCTAGTGCGGGGCGCGCATCTGCAATCTCGGCTATCGTAGCGGCGATGCGCGCGATTTTCGCCGACTGCCACGTCGGGCGCCACCCTGGAGACGAGGAGCCGTTTTTCGCCGCGCTCGAAGCGGCGCAGAAGCGGGGGGCCCGTGCGATCACTCTGCTCGGCGACATCTTCCACTACTTCATCGCCCACCCCAACTTCGAGACGCCGGTGATTCGACGATTCCTCGACGCCGCGCGCCGCCTCAAGGAGGCGGGAGTGGTCGTGACGTACGTCGAGGGCAACCGGGACTTTTTCCTGCGCGGGTCGTACGCCGAGAACGCGTTCGGGTCCGTCTGCGCCGAGGAGACGTTCGAAGCCGGCGGCCGGCGGTTCCTCGCGACGCACGGCGACCTCTTGAACGAGCGGGACCGCCAGTACCGCTTCTGGCGGTTTCTGTCGAAGAATCCGGTCTCCCGCGCGGCGCTCAACTTCGTGCCGAAATCCGTAGCCAACCGGTTCGTGTGGAAGGTGGAGGCGCGGCTCGACAAGTCCAACTTCAAGCACAAGACGCGGCTGCCGGTCGAGATGATCCGCGCCTTTGCCGGCGAGCGCTTCCGAGGCGGCGTCGACGTTGTGCTGCTCGGCCACTTCCACAAGCCCTGGACGGACGACTACGAGGGAGGCCGCGTCGAGATCCTGCCCGCCTTCGTGGACGAGCAAAGGTGGATGGAGATCGGGGACGACGGGACGACCTCGCTCGTTTCGATCTGAGGGCGCCGTGAGCGACTTCCTCGCATTTCCGCCGGTGAGCAGCCTGCGCGGCGTCCTTCGCGTCCCTCCGTCCAAGAGCGCAACCAACCGCGCGCTGCTGCTCGCGGCGCTCACGGACGTTCCCGTCGAGATCGCGCGGCCGCTCGAGAGCGACGACACGACGGCCCTGCGGCGCTGCCTCGAGGCCATGGGCGCGTCGATCACTACGACGGGGGAGGGGCTGCGCGTCTCCGGGCCATTGCGGGGCGCGGCGGATCGCGTCATCGAGCTCGACGCCGCGGACTCGGGCACGGCCGCTCGATTCCTGGCGGCGGCCGCCGCGGCGACTCCTGGGCGCTTCATTCTGGGCGGCTCGCCGCGGCTCTGCGAGCGGCCGATCGGGGAGCTTGTCGACGCCTTGCGCTCGGCCGGGGCGCGCATCGAGTATGGCGCGGGCGAAGGCTGCCTTCCGCTCACGATCGAGGGCGGCACGGTCGAATCCGGCGAAGTGGTGGTGGACGCCGCGCGCTCGAGCCAGTTTCTTTCCGCTCTCCTTCTTGCCGCGATTGCCGTGGACGGCGGCTTGCGCGTGCGAGCCGCCGGGAGGATCGCGTCCGGCCCCTACGTCGCGACGACACTCGAGGTGCTCCGCGATTTCGGTCATTCCGTGGAGGTGGGCGGGGACTTCGCCGTGCGGCGCGGGGGGCCGATTTCCGGGAGATACGAAACCCCCGGCGACTATTCCTCGGCCGTGCCCCTCGCGGCGGCGGTGGGCATCGCCGGCGGGGAAGCGACCCTCGAGGGCTTACGCTGGCCCTCGTCGGACGCCGATGCGGGCGCTCTGCCCGTGCTCGAGAGGATGGGGGTGCGTCTGGTCCACGGGCACGGCGGCCTGAGCGCCTCGGCCCAGCGTGACGCCCTGCGCCCGGCGTCCGTCGCGGCTGGCGAGTTTCCCGACGCCGTCCCCGCGCTCGCCGCTCTTGCCGCTCTGGCTCATGGCCAGAGCACCTTTTCGGGCGTCGCACAACTGCGCCTGAAGGAGAGCGACCGGCTGGCGGCCCTTGCGGCGCTCGTTCGCGCGGTCGGCGCGAAGGCCGAGGTGCGCGAGGACGCGCTCGTCGTCACGGGACCGGCGGCCGGAGGTGCGGAGGCCGTGACGCGCCTCTCGACTTTTCGCGACCACCGGATCGCCATGGCGGCCGGCTTGCTGTCGCTGCGCCTGCCGGGACTGCTCGTCGAGGACCCTGGCTGCGTCGCGAAGTCCTATCCGACCTTCTTTCGGGACATCGAGACGCTTTCAGTCCGTTAGACGCCGTGCGGTGCGAAGCGGCCGCGAATGACCTCGTGAGAAGCGACCGGGCCGCCCGCTTGGCCTCGCGACAATACAGAGGCAGAGACCCGGAGGTTCCATCGACACGCCGAACGCCGCAGGTGCGCCCGAATCCTTCCCGATCGCGTCGTCCAACCGCGAACGCTGGCTCGAGTTCCTGGAGCTCGAGCACGAGACGCTCGCACCGGCGCGCGACTTCGGGCGCGACGGCGATGCGCTGCTCGTCTGGCGCGAGACGGTTGCGGGCCGGAGGATCGCGGACCGGCGCATCCCGCGGTCGCTCGCCTCGCAACTCTTCCTGCAGGCGGCTGCCGCCGCGGCGTTTTTTGCGGCGCGCGGATTCATCCTCGGCCCGGGCGACTTCGACGACGCGCGGTGGGACCTCGCATCGGGCAAGGCGCGATTGTGGCTCCCGCACACGCCGAAAGCGGTCGGCTGTCCCTCGGCGCCAGGCAGTCCGGCGGCGGCGCTGGCCGCGCTGCTGCACGGACTCTTCGAGCGCGGCGGACGCGTCACGACGCCCGCGGTCCGGGCGCTTTTGCAGCAGCTCAACGCCCACGATGCGGCGGCGCGCCGCGCCGAGTTCTGGGTGGCGAGCGCCTTCCGGACGTTTCCGGAGCTCGGTCTGCCGGCGGCGTCGGGTGCCCGGCAGCGCTGCCTCGGGATCTCCGATCGGGCCCTGCGCACGGCCCGCGCGCGGGCGCTTTCCGAAAAGGCGCGGGCCCTGCTCCTCGGATCGGAGCCGCGGATCTTCGAGATGGCCCTCTCGGCCGTGACGCCGGCCTCGGCCCTCGCACTCCGACCGCCGCCGCGCGGGGCCGCCGAGGCGAGTCGTCGCCTGCGCGAGGAGGCATCGCGCGCCGCGCCCGGCCGGCGCCCCCTCTGGATCGCCGTTGCCCCGGAGCGGTGGGACTCGCTCTCGCGCCGCGGTTTCGACGCGGCGCGCCTGGCGCTGGCCGAGCGCGTGGACGTCGTCACGGTCCCGGAAGAGTTGCCCGCGCCGGAGGGCCCCGACGGCTGGCGGCGCGCGCTGTGGATCCCGTGCGGAACGCTTTCGGCCTCGGTGCGGTTCTGCGAATGGTTCGCCCTAGCCGCCGATGCGGATCCGCGCGGTGCGGTTGCCTGCGCCCGGGAGGTGCTGGCCTCTCCCGGTTTCGCGTCCTTCGTCGCGGACGCGACGGGTGAAGCCCCGTTGCCGGTTCGGACGGGCGAGGTGGGAGGCACACCGCGCTCCGTGGATCGGTCTGCCGCGTCTCTGGCCGACCATGCCGACGACCCCGGCGGCCGCATCGAGTCTCTCCTCGGCTCGGGACGGTGCGACGCGGCGCTCGAGCAGGCTCGGCGCTGGATCTCGAGCGCTCCCGGATCCCGCCCGGAGGCGTGGTTCTCCGTGTCGGCTCGGCTCGCCGCGGAAGTGGGCGAGAGCTTCGTGCCGTGGCTCTCCGCGCTGGAGGCGGAGCGCGAGATCGCGGGGGGACGGCCGATCGAGGCGAAGGTGCGGCTGGACCGAATCGTCCGCGACGACGCATCGGACCCGGACACGAAGCGACGCGCAAAGCTGCGGCTGGCCGAAGTGGCCGTCCTCCTCGGGGATGCCGCCCACGCTGCTCGCCGCGCGTCCGCCTGGGCAATGGAGCATCCGCACGCGCCGGCCCAAGAGATGACCCGGGCGCTGCGCCTCGAGGCGATCGGGCTGGCGCGCGAGGGCAGGACCGACGCGGCCCTTGGCCGGCTCGAAGAAGCGGACCGCAAGGGGGCGCAGCCGGGGACGGAAGAAAGCGTCGAGACGGCGCTCGTGCGGGCGCAGGTCTACGCCCTTGCGGGGAGGTTCGATGAGGAAGCCGGCGTCTACGCCGCGCTGCGCCCATCCGTCCTCGGCGCCGGCGATGAGCGACTCCAGGCGCGGTTCCTCGCCCAGGAGGCGCGTGGGCTGCTGGACCGCCGCGAATACGCTCGGGCGCTCGTCCGGCTCGAGGAGGCGATGGGGTCGGTCGCGGACGAGCCGGCAGAGCGAGCGGCCCTCTCGATCGACCTGGCTGCGACTCTCTACCACTCCGGCCAGGCCGACCGGAGCGAGGCAGCGCTCGGCGACGCCATCGCGGCCGCGGCCGTCGCCGGGCGCGAAGACCTCGCGCGGATCGCGCGGAGCAATCGGATCGAGCTGCTGCTCGACCGGTGCGCCTTCGGCAACGCCGCGGCCGAGATCGCGGCGCTCGAGCAGAGCGCCCGCGCGGCGAAGGACCTGCCGCGCCTGCTCGTCGCGCTCCACCAGCGGTCGCGGCTGGCGCTGCGCCAGGGCGACCTGCCCGCGGCGTCCCGCGACAACGCGCAGGCGCGCGGGCTCGCCGAGTCCGTCCAGGACCGGCTCGAGATCGGGGAGTTGTGGCTCGAGGAAGGCGATCGGTGCGCATACGAGGGGGACCGCGACGGCGCGCGGCGCGCGTGGGAGATGGCGGCGAACGACCTGCCCGATCGCTGCGAGAGCGACCGCATCGCCCGGCAGCGACTGACGGAGCTCGATTGGCCGCCGGAGGCAGAGCCGCCCGCCGCTCTGCTCGCCGAGGTGGACGCGCTCTTCGCGCGCGATTCGTTCCGCGCGGCTGAAGCCATCGCGCGCTGGTGCGGCCTCCGCGGCCGACCGGGCGTCCCCCGGCAGTTACGGGATCAAGCGGCCGCAGTCTTTCGAGAGGCGGGCGCCCCGGCGCTGGCGAGCCGCGTCGTCGAGTCCTCCGGCGCCAGGGTTCCGGAGGACGCGCTGCGCGAGCTTCGCAGCGCGGTGGTCGCGCGGATCGCCGGCATTGAGGCCGACGCCCTGCCCGCCCTCCGGGCGCTCGGTCTCTCGCGGCTGGCCGTGCGCGACGGCGAGGGGCGCGAGCTCGTGCGCTTCGGGGAGCCGTTGAACGGCGACGAAGAGTGGCGCCCGCTCGAGGCCGGAAGTGTCCGGTTCGCGCTTTCGCTCGCGCCGGGTTCGCCGGCCGAGGCCTGCGACGCGGTCGCGCTCCTGCTCGAAACGTTGATGTACCGCTCGGCCGCCGAAGCGGCGCCCTCCGACTCCTCCGAGGGCTGGCGGCGGCTGGGCATCGTGACCGCGGATGCGGCGATGGGGGAGCCCTTCCGGCGCCTCGCCCTCTTTGCGCCGCAGCCGGTCACCGTGCTCGTGCTCGGCGAATCGGGGTCGGGCAAAGAGGCGGTCGCCCGTTCCATCCACCGGCTCTCGCCGCGCGCGTCCGGACCCTTCGTGCCGGTCAACATCCCCGCGATTCCGGCGGCGCTGCTCGAGAGCGAGCTCTTCGGCCACGCGCGCGGAGCGTTCACGGGCGCCGAGCGCGAGCGCAAGGGGCTTCTCGAGGAGGCGAACGGGGGAACGATTTTTTTCGACGAAATCGGTGATCTCGCCGCCGCGCTCCAGCCCAAGCTTCTGCGCGCACTGCAGGAACGCGAGATCCGGCGCGTGGGAGAAAACCGTGCCCGCGCAATCGACGTCCGGGTGGTTTCGGCCACGTCGCGCGACCTGGCGAAGGACGTCGAGGACGGCCGCTTTCGCGAGGACCTCTACTATCGCCTCCACGTGGCGCTCGTGCGGTTGCCCGCCCTGCGCGAACGGGGACGCGACGCGCTGCTGTTGGCGCGGCACTTTCTCGAGCGCTACGCGCGCGAGTACGGCCGGGGGCCGCTTCGCCTCACGCCCGAAGCGGGCGCGGCGATCGCCGCCCATGGATGGCCCGGAAACGTTCGCGAGCTCCAGAACGCGATGGCCCAGGCCGCCGCGCTCTGCGAGGAGGGCCTCGTCACGCTGGCCCTGTTGCCCGAGCCCCTGCGCCAGGCGCGCCGGGCCGCGATGCTCCCGGGCGACTATCGCTCCCGCGTCGACGCGCACCGCCGCGATCTGATCGCCGACGCCCTCGACCGCACCGGCGGCAACCGAAGTCGCGCCGCGCGCGATCTTGGGCTGTCGCGCCAGGCGCTGCTATATCTGATTCGGGAGCTGAAAGTTCCCGACCGGCGCAAGGCATCCAGAGTCTAGGGTCTGGGGTCGACCGCTTCGGCCGCCAACCCACCCTATACTGCCCTCGTGATTTCCCTGCTCGACATCGTCGGCCCCGTGATGGTCGGCCCGTCCTCGTCGCACACCGCGGGCGCATGCCGCCTGTCGCGCGTGGCGCGGGCGCTGCTCGAGGAAGAGCCCGTGGAGGCGCGCTTCGAGCTTCATTCGGCGTTCGCGAAGACGATGCGGGGGCACGGGACGGACCGGGCGCTCGTCGCGGGCGCGCTCGGGATGGAAGTGGACGACGCCCGGCTCAAGGACGCGCTCGACATCGCGAAGGCGCAGGGGTTTCTCTATGCGCTCAAGCCGAAGAACATGGGTCCCGAGGCGCATCCCAACAGCGTGGCGATCCACCTCAGGGGCAAGACGCGCGCGATCTCGATCCTGGGCGCCTCGATCGGGGGCGGGATGATCGAGATCCGCGAGGTGGATGGGTTTCCAGTGTCGCTCTCGGCCAAGGATCCGTGCCTGCTCCTTTTCTACGAGGACCGGCCGGGCATGGTCATGCGCGCCTCCGAGATCATCGGGCGGCGCGGCGTCAATATCGCTTCCATGGAAGTCCTGCGCCGCGGCAAGGGCGACCAAGCCTTCATGCGGATCGACCTCGACGCGCCGCTTCCCCTGGACGACGTCGCCGCCCTGAAACAGATGCCGGGCGTGCACCGCGTCCACGTGCGCGACCGCGTGGCCGGCGGCGCACTCATCACGTAGACGGATTTTCAGGAGAATTCCATGGCCTTGAACAGTTTCGCGGATTTGCTCGAGACCGCCGCCGCGACGGGGCTGCCGCTCGACGAAATCTTCCTCGCGGAGGAGTCCGCCGAGCAAGAGATTGCGATCGAGCGCATCTTCCAGACGTTGCTCGAGCGCTGGGCGATCATGAAGGACTCGGTGCGGCGGGGGCTTGCGGGCGGAAAGTCCTTCTCGGGCCTCGTCGGCGGCGACGCGAAGAAGGTCATGGACTTCACGCGCGGAGGCGACATCGCCGGCGGTCGACTCGTCGCCAAGTGCATCGCCTACTCGATCGCGGTCCTCGAAGAGAACTCGCGGATGGGCATCATCGTCGCGGCGCCGACGGCCGGGGCTGCCGGGATGGTGCCGGGGACGCTGATGGCCCTCTCCGAGGAGCGCGGGTTCGACGACGCCTTCACGACGCGCGGCCTCGTGGTCGCCGGGGGATTCGGTGCCCTCGTCGCCGCCAAGGCGGAGCTCTCGGGCGCGGCCGGCGGCTGCCAGGCCGAGCAGGGTGTCGGCGCGGCGATGGCCGCCGGAGCGTTGACGTTCCTTCTCGGCGGCACTCCGACGATGTCGGTGCACGCGGCCGCCCTGACGCTTCAGAACACGCTCGGCCTCGCGTGCGATCCGGTCGCGGGGCTCGTCGAGGTTCCCTGCGTCGTGCGCAACGGCTTCACGGCGATGCTCGCGCTGACGGGGGCGCAGACGGCATTGGCGGGCGTCGAGAGCGTGATCCCGATGGACGAAGTCGTCGAGGCGATGGTGAAGATCGGAGAGGCCATGCCGCGCTCGCTGAAGGAAACCGCCGACGGCGGCCTGGCGATGACTCCGACGGGCTGCCGCATCCGGAACGATCTCTACCAGATCCGGTGAGCGCGGGTCGCCTGCGGCTTTCCTCAGCGCTCCTGCTCGCGGGCGCGTGCCTGCTCTCCTACGCCAACGGCCTGACGGGCGCCTTCGTCTACGACGACAAGGCGATCGTCCGCGACAACCCGAGGATCCGCAGTTGGCAGCACGTCGACGAGATCCTGACGACGCAATACTTCGGCGGCAAGCGGGGCACGGGCACCGCGTATCGGCCCGCCCTCCTGCTGTCCTACGCGGTCCAATGGTGGATCCACGGCGCAAACCCCGTCGCGTTCCACGTCGTCAACCTGCTGCTCCATGTCCTCGTCACGCTGCTCTACGCGCGACTCCTGCTGAGGATCGATTTGCCGCCGCCCGCCGCGATCGGAGCCGCACTGCTCTTCGCCGTGCATCCGATCCACGTCGAGGCCGTCACGAGCGTCGTCGGGCGGGGGGAGACGCAGGCGGCGGCCCTCGTCTTCGGATTCCTCCTGCTGTCGCTCGACTCCGTGGATCGGATCGGACGGCGCCGGCTCGCGCTCGTCGCTGCCCTCGTGTGCTACCTGCTTGCCAACCTGACCAAGGAGAGCGCGGCCGTTGCTCCCGCGCTGCTCTTCCTGCTGCTCGCGTGGCGGGCCGACGGAGGCCTCGCGGCGCGGCTCTCTGCGGCACTTGCCCGGGGGTTGCCGGTCTACGTCGGGGCGGCCGCGGTTCTCGCCGGAGTCTTTCGCTTGCGCGCACTGGTGCTCGGCGGTGCGATCAAGGCCGGCGGCACGGGCATCTTCGCGCTCGAGAACCCACTGGCGCCGCTCGAGCCGCTGGCGCGCGCCTCGAATGCGTGCGCGGTCTTCCTGCGCTACCTGGTGCGGATGGCCCTGCCGCTGCGGCTCTCCTCGGACGAGTCGGCGTGGTCCATCCGGGTCCTCACGCCGCGCGACGCGCTTTTCTGGGTGGCGCCGCTGATGCTCGCCGCCCTCGTGGTGGCGTCGCTGCCGCGGCTGCGGTCCCGCTCGGCGCCGGCGCTGGGCTTCCTGTTTTTGTGCATGGCGTCGCTGCCGACGTCGAACCTTCTCTTTGCGACGGGGACGATCTTCGCGGAGCGCCTGGCCTACCTTCCCTCGGCGGGCTTCTGCCTGATCGCCGCCGCGTGGATCACGGGCCGCGCTGCGAACTTCGGGGCCCTCTCGGCGCGTCGCGCCAGCGTTTTGGCGGCCCTCGTTCTGCTTTTTTCCGCGCGGACGCTCGTCCGCAATCCCGTGTGGGCGAGCGACGAGGCCCTCTTTACGAACATGGTCCGCGTATCGCCGGCGAGTGCGAAGGCGCACTACGACTTCGCGTACATGTCGGCCGAGAAGGGCCGTCCGGGGCCCGCCCTCGAGCACTACACGCGCGCCACGCAGATCTACCCCGGTTACTGGGATGCGTGGGCGGGGAAGGGCCGTGTGCAGAGGACACTCGGCGACGTTGCGGCCTCCGAACGTTCGTACGCCGAGTCGCTGCGGCTCGTGCCTGGCTACGAGAACGGGTGGTACGGCCTCGGTCTCGCTCGCGAGCAACTCGGCAATCGCGCGGGCGCCGAGGAGGCGTACCGCCAGGGCCTGCGCCACAACCCGCAATCCCTCCCGCTGGCGTACCGGATGGCGCTGCTCCTCGGCACCGAGAAGCGGCCGGCCGCACTGCATGCGTGGAGGCGGGCGCTCGCGATCGATCCGGGCTCGCTGCCTTCGCGTCTTGCCTACGCGGACTGGCTCGCCGCAAGTGGCTCGCGAGAGGACGCAATCGCCCAGGTCCGTGAGGCGCTGCGTCTGGCGCCGCGCTACAGGCCGGCGCTGGAGAAGATGAAGGAGTTGCGAGCCCCGACGTCGTAAGGACGACCGCGCGGCCGCCCGCTAATGCACGCGGTCGTCGGGCTGGATCGGATCCTCGAGCGGGAGTGCGGGCTCGAGCGGGAGCGTGGGTTGCAAGGCCATCTCGCGCCGGCGCGCGGCCCGGGCGGCCACGCGCGGATAGCGCCGGTGGTACAGCTTCAGGACGCCCCGCGCGAGCAGGTACGTCCCCACGCCCGCCGCCACGGCGAGGATCGTCGTGCCGACGAGGAATGACGCCAGGCGCGGTCCGAAGGCGGGGCCGCGGAACGAGAGCCAGAAATCGTGGTGGAGGATCCGCTGCCACTGCAGCGGCGGGACGCGCGCCGGCGGGTAACCGAGCACGGCGCGGCCGAGCCGGTAGCCCATGGCGAAGACGGGCGGCAGCGTCCACGGGTTGCCCGCGAAGGAGCCGAGGACAGTGTCGAACTTGTTCAACCGGAAGAAGAAGGCGAGGAGGATCGCGGCGAAGAAGTGAAACCCGATGAAAGGGGAGAGCCCCACTCCGACTCCGAGGGCGACGGCAGCGGCGACGCGCTCGGGCCCCTCGGCGCGGCCCAGGAGCTCGAGGAGCAGTTGCAGCCGGCGGCGCTTGAGCGATTTGCGCCGCTTCTTCGTCGTCGCGCCGGTGCCGGGCGCCTCGGGGTCGCTCATCGGGGCGCTCATCGGGTTGCCATGAGGTGATCGTGTCCGAGGCTGCCGATGTCGCGCAAGGCCCCTCCGTCCGACAGCATCGCTCCGGCGCCTGCCTCGACGCGGCCGATCCGGGTCACCGGGACGCCGGAATCGGCTGCCAGCTTCGCCAGACGCCCCTCTTGCGCCTCGGGGACCGTGAAGAGCAGCTCGTAGTCGTCGCCCCCGGCGAGCAGCAACTCGACCGGCTCGATGCCGGTCCTCGACGCGAAGCAACGCAGCGCCTCCGAGACGGGAAGCAAGCTTCGGTCGAGCACGAGGCGCACGCCCGAAGCGCGAGCCAGGCGCGCGGCGTCCACGCCGAGCCCGTCGGAGACGTCGATCGCGGAGGTGGCCAGCCCCTGCCGCGACAACCCCAGACCGAGCGCGATGCGGGGCAGTGGATCGTGGAAGGCGTCGAGCAGCTGACGCTCGGTGTCGGGAGGCAGCCCTGCGACGCTCGGGCCCTCGCGGGCCAGGCGCAGGCCCGCGGCCGCCTCGCCAGGATGGCCCGACACGTAGAGAAGCTCGCCGGGCGACGCGCCCGCGCGGGTCAATGGCGGACCCGCGGGTTTTCCCCAGAGCGCCACCGAAATCACCGTCTGCGGCGCCGCAGAGAGATCGCCGCCCACCAGGTGCGCGCCGAATTCGCCCGCCCGGGCGATGGCGCCGCGGGCAATCGCAAGCGGGTAGTCCTCGCCCTTCTCCGGCGCAAAGCCGATCGAGAGCAGAAAAAACTCTGGCGCCGCTCCCATCGCCGCCAGGTCCGAGAGGTTCACGGTGGCCGCGCGCCTGCCGAGCCGCTCCGGATCCTCGCCGGGGAGAAAGTCCACGCCCTCGACGAGCAGATCCGTCGTCGCGGCGAGCAGGCCGGCGTCGCGCTGGACGAGGGCCGCGTCGTCTCCCGGCCCGAGGATGGCGTCGCTCCGAGGCAGGAGCGAGCGCAACTTGTCGACGAACCGGTCTTCGGGGTTCACGCGCGCGGCGCGGGAGGCGCCTTCCGTGGGCCGGGAGCGGGGCCCGTGACGGGGATCTCGCGGCCGGGAGCCTCGGCGGGCCGGGCCTCGAGCGCCTCCGGCACGGTTCCGGCGTTCGAATCGGGCGGCAGCAGGGCGATCGAGAGCACTTCGTCCATGCTCTCGACGTAGCGGAAGGTCAGCCCGTGGAGGATCCGGGGCGTGATCTGCGTGACATCGCGGCGGTTCATCTTCGGCAGCACGATCGTGGTGATCTTTGCCGCGCGCGCCGCCAGCACCTTTTCCTTCACGCCCCCGATCGGCAGAACCTCTCCGCGCAGGGTGATCTCGCCCGTCATGGCCACGTCGCGGCGCGTCTTGCGCTGCGTGAACGCCGAGATCATCGCCGTGGCCATCGTGATTCCGGCCGACGGCCCGTCCTTCGGGATCGCGCCCTCCGGAACGTGCACGTGCACGTCATGGGTCTCGAAATAGTCCTGGGGAATGTTGAGCTCGCCGGCGTGGGCCCGCGCGTACGACATCGCTGCCTGCGCCGACTCCTTCATGATGTCGCCGAGCTGTCCGGTCAGGCGCAGGCCCCCCTTGCCACGCACGGCCAGCGCTTCGATGAAGAGGATGTCGCCGCCGACCGAGGTCCAGGCGAGCCCCGTGGAGACGCCGATCTCGTCCTTCTTCAGTTGTTCGTCGCGGAAGTGCTTGATGGGCCCGAGCATCTTCTCGACGGACGCGGCGCTGACCCGGTAGCGGCGCTGCTTGCCCTTGGCGACGGAGACCGCGACCTTGCGGCACAGCGCGCCGATCTCGCGCTCGAGGTTGCGCAGCCCGGCCTCCCGCGTGTACCCCTCGATGACCCTCTCGATCCCGCTGTCGCTGAACTCGATGTTCGCCTCGCTGACGCCGTTCTCTTCCATCTGCTTGGGGATGAGGTGGCGGCGCGCGATCGCCTTCTTCTCCTCGACCGTGTAGCCCGAGAGGCGAATGACTTCCATGCGATCGAGGAAGGCCGGCTGGATGGGGTCGAGCACGTTGGCCGTCGCGATGAAGAGGACTTTCGAAAGGTCGTACGGGACCGAGAGGTAGTGGTCGCGGAACGAAAAGTTCTGCTCGGGATCGAAGACTTCGAGCAGCGCCGCCGAGGGGTCGCCGCGGTAGTCCGAGCCGATCTTGTCGATCTCGTCCATCATGAAGACCGGGTTCGACGTGCCGGCCTGGTGGATTCCCTGGATGATGCGCCCGGGCATCGCCCCGACGTACGTGCGACGGTGGCCGCGGATCTCCGCCTCGTCCCGGACACCGCCGAGCGAGAGCCGGACGAACTTGCGGTCGAGCGCCCGGGCGATCGAGCGCCCGAGCGAGGTCTTGCCGACGCCCGGCGGCCCGACGAAGCAGAGGATCGGGCCCTTGAGGCTCTGTTTCAGGGCGTGGACGGCCAGAAACTCGAGGATGCGTTCCTTGACCTTCTCGATGTCGTAGTGGTCCTCTTCGAGGATCTCTCGCGCGCGCTCGATGTCCTTCGAGTCCTCCGAGGTCACGCTCCAGGGCAGCCCGGTCATCCAGTCGAGGTACGTCCGGATGATCGCCGTCTCGGCGGAGTCGGGGTGGCTGCGCTCGAGACGCTTGATCTGCTTCTCGACCTCGGTGGCGGCCTCCTGGGGAATCTTCTTGTCCGCGATGATCTTGCGGTAGGCGTCGAGTTCCTCGGAGATCTCCTCGCCCTCGCCGAGCTCCTGCTGAATCGCGCGCAGCTGCTGGCGCAGGTAGTACTCGCGCTGGGACTTGTCCATCTCGCCGCGCGCCTGTGTCGAAATCTCCTGCTGCATCGTCAGCACGGTGATTTCCTTCGCGAGGCTGTCGTTGACGAGGCGCAGGCGCTCGATCGCGTTGGTCGACTCCAGGACCTTCTGCGCGTCCTCGAGCTTCAAGTCCAGGTTGGAGGCGGCCAGGTCGGCCAGCCGGGCGGGGTCGTCGAGGTTGCCCGCGATGACCATCACCTCGGGCGAAATGTTCTTGCCGAGCGACACGGACTTCTCGAGGTTCTGCTTCACGCTGCGCAGCAACGCCTCGTGCTCGGGCGGCAGTTCGTCGGGCGAGGGCGACTCCTCGAGGCGGGTGATCTTCGCCTTGAGGTACGGCTCCTCGGCGAGGACGGAGTCCACCCGAGCGCGCGAGAGCCCCTGCACGAGCAGCCGGATGCGTCCGTCGGGCAGCTTCAGCATGCGCATGATCGCGGCGACGGTGCCCACGGTGAAGAGCTCGTCCGGGCGCGGTGTGTCGTTCTGCCCGTCCTTCTGCGCGACGAGCATGATGATGCGCTGCTCCGCGAGCGCGGCGTCCACCGCGTTGATGGACTTTTCCCGCGAGACCGAGAGGGGCAGGATGATGTACGGGAAGACCACCACGTCCTTGAGCGGCAGGACAGGGAGGATGTCCGGGATCGGCAGATCGCTGTCGCGATCGGCGGCGACGTCTTTGTCTTCGATTTCGCCCATGGCTCCTGCCTCGTTATTCCTCGGGCTCGGGGTGGACCGGGATCTCGATTTCCTTCTCGCGCAGGTCCGGAACTCGGGGCAGGACCACCTCGAGGAGGCCGTTCTTCAGACGGGTTTTCGCGTGGTGCGAATTGACCGGGCGTGGGATCGCGATCGACTTCAGGAACCCTCCGAAGTAGCGCTCCATGCAAAAGAAGCGCATTCCTTCCTTGGTCCGGATCCGCCCCTTCTTGGTCCCTCGGATCATCACCACGCGGCCCCGGATCGAGACCTTGACGTCGCCCGCCTCGACCCCGGGCAGCTCGACGAGGATGCGGATCGTCTCTCCGTCATCCAGCACGTCGACGTTCGGGTCCCAGGAGGACGCCGGCGTGCCGCCCTTGTCGTTGGTCTCGACGAAGGCCGCGAACAGGCGGTTCAACTCGCCCTGCAGGCGCGAGAGCTCGATGATCGGGCCGTAGAAGCGGGCGGTGCGTTTCACCATGCGGGATCTCGGATTCCGGATTTGGGGCTTTGGATTCGGGTCACGAGGGCACCTTTTGATCGCCACGCCCGATCAGGGTCTTCAGTTCGTTCAGGAACTCGTCCACGTCCTCAAACTTCCGGTACACGGAAGCGAAGCGGACGTAGGCGACCTTGTCGAGTTCGCGGATCCGTTCCATCACGATCGCGCCGATTCGGGACGTCGCAATCTCCCGTTCTTCGGAGTCGTGGAGGAGGGATTCGACCTCGTCGACGATGCGGTCGAGCTCCGTGGGCGGGACCGGCCGCTTCTCGCAGGCCTTGGCCAGGCCCGTCCGCAGCTTGTTGCGGTCGAAGCGCTCGCGGCGGCCGTCGTTCTTGACGACCATGTACGGGATCTCTTCGATCGTCTCGTACGAGGTGAAGCGGCGCCCGCATCCGGTGCACTCCCTGCGCCGCCGGATGACCTCGCCCTCGCGGCTCTCGCGCGAGTCCACGACCCGGTCGTCCACGGCCGCGCAGAACGGGCACTTCACGGGTCGAGATTATCCCGGATTGGCCCCGGGTTGGCGCTCCGCGGAGAGCTTCTCGAGTCCTTCCCGGCGCAGCGGGCTCGTGGCAAAGAACACGAATCCGATGAGCGAAATCGGCACGAAAGAGATGGCGTGCGCGAGCAGCGCCACGCCGGTCGCGACGGCGAGCGGGACGCCGAAGATCCTGGTCAGGGCGAACTGCACGGCGGCATGGTAGCCGCCGACCCCGCCCGGGGTCGGGACCGCAAGGCCGAGCACCGCCGCGCTGGTCACGACGTAGGCGGCCGAGAGCGGAAGTTTCAGGCCGAAGGCCCGCATCGCGCAGTAGATCTGGACGTTGATCACGAACCACAGGAAGAGGGAGCTCGCACCGACGAGCAGCGCGAGGCGCGGCGTCTTCAGGGAGGCGAACCCGTCCAGAAAAGTGTGCGCGATGCGGCGCGCGATGTCCCGGAATCGTCCGGGAAGAATGCGGAAGAGGCGTTCGAGAAAGCGCTCGGTCGCCGCGCGCCACAAGACCGCGAAGAGGGCAACGCCGATCGCGACGGCGGCGATCAAGGCGACGACCCATCGGATGCGGCCGGACGCGAAATCGGACATCGCGCCGTCGGCGGGAGCGATGGCCAGGGCCAGCCCGAGGTAGAACAGCTGCGACATGGCGTCGAGGATGCGTTCGAACACGATCGAAGCGAGCAGCGCGGGGAAGGCAAGGCCGCGCTCGCGGGCGAGGATGGCCGGGCGCAGGATCTCCCCGGCTCGTGCCGGGAGCACGGTGTTGGCGGCGAAGCCGATGGCGGTGGCGCGGAATGCGGGCAAGAGGGGCACCCGGCCGACCGGCCGCAGGATCCAGACCCAGCGCACCGAGCGCAGGACGAACGTCGAAAGGGAGATGAGCACGGTGGCGGCGAGCCACGCGGGCGAAGCCGCGGCGATCTGACGGGCGATGTCGCGCAGTGGAACGCGCGAGAGGAAGAAGGCAAGGAGCCCGAGGGCGAGGATGATCGAGGCCGCGGCCTGAAAGCGGCGCGACGCGAGCAGTGCCTTCATGGCGTGACCAGTGTCACGCGGCCCGATCGGCCGTCATGAGACAAGTTGAGGCCGCCCCGGGATGGCCGTGTTCGGTCGAAGGGTCACCGCGTGGTTTTAGCATTTGATGTTGCGATTTGCCTAAAAAAATGAGGCGAAGCGTTGATTAAGCTTGACTTTTTGGCCCAATTTTCACATTCTTTTCTTACTTTTTGCGGGGAGGAATGCGCATGGACAGGAAAGCGCTCCGGATTGCGGCGCTGGTGGCAGTAGCAGCTTGTTTCGTGGCTCGTGGCGCCAGCGCCCAGCCGTTTGGAGCGATCGATACTCCGAGCGACGGCCAGACGGTTTCCGGCGTGGTTCGGGTCTCCGGGTTCGTGCTCGACATGCACTCGGTGAGCAGCATCGACCTGCTCGTCGACGGCGCCGTCGTCAACTCCGCGCAGATGGGCCTGCCGCGGGTGGACGTCCTGGAGATCTTCCCGACCTACTACGGAAGTCCCACGGCCCAGCCCGGCTACCTCACCTCGTTTCTCGCCGGCAACTTCAGCGACGGGCCGCACAGCATGTCGATCCGCGTGACGGAGTCCGACAGCCAGGCCCAGACGATCATCGGCACGGTCAACGTGGTCGTCGACAACACCATCAACCAGGCCCCCTTTGGCTACATCGACATCCCGGGTCCCGCCGGCACGGAGGGCGCCAACGGGTCCTTCCCGGTCGTGGGCTGGGCGCTCGACGACGTCGAGGTGGCGCGCATCGACTTTCTCATCGACGGCCAGATCGTCGCCGGGGCCGTGGGCCGCGGCGAGCCGTCGACTGCCCAGTACGGCTCGACGCGTCCGGACGTGCAGGCGGCCTTCCCCGACGTTCCGAACTCGCTGTACACGGGGTTCTCGGCCAACATCGACACGACGGCCCTCGTCAACGGGATTCACCAGCTTTCCGTCCGCGCCTCGGACACCCAGGGGGCGTCCCGGGAGCTCGGGACCCGGACCGTCCAGGTGATCAACAACGGCGGGAACCTCGCGCCGTTCGGCGTCATCGACTTCCCGCTGGACAAGGCTTCGCTCTTCTGTGCGACGATCCCGAGCCTCGACAGCGGGTTCCCGTCTCCGTGCTCGCCCGACCTGTGCGGTCCGAACCTGCTTCCCAACGTCGTCAACGGTTGGGCGCTCGACGTCGGCTCGCGCCTGGACGCCGGGCAGGTGTCGTACGTCGAGCTCCTGCTCGACGGTCAGATCGTCGCCAATACCCGCAGCGACTGCGTCCAGCTCGGCCAGGCGCTGACGAACTGCTTCGGGCTCAACCGGCCGGACGTGGCGCGGAGCTACCCGGGCTACGTCAATACGGACAACGCCGGCTGGAACTTCACGTTCTACCTGCTGCGCAGCGGCTCCAACCCGACGGGCACGATCGCCATCTACCTGCCCACCGCCGACAACAGCTCCACCGGTCCGGTCCTCGTCGGCTTCACCACCCCCGGCAAGCACACCATCGCCATCCGCGCGGGCGACGAGGAAGAGACGGTCTCCCAGTTCGGCGCGATGTCGGTGGACATCCTCTGCGACCAGAACAACGGTGACCAGCCAGCCTTCGGCTACGTCGATACACCGTCGAACTACCAGTTCATCAACGGCAGCTCCTTCGAGGTCTTCGGATGGGCGTACGACTTCCAGGGCGTGACGGCCATCGAAGTCGACGTGGATGGGCAGGTCGTGGGCAACGCGCTCTACGGTCTGTTTCGGCCGGACGTCCCGCCCAACGATTCGCGAGTTCCGAATCCGTACGTGGGCCTGTCCTACATTCTCGACACGACGCAGCTGTCCAATTCGGCCCATGACCTCGTCATCTACGTGAGGGACAACCAGGGCAACCGCTCGGAGATCGGGCGCCGGAAGTTCGTGGTCGACAACAACTAGCAGCGAATACGCGGGGAGCGCCCCGAGAAACCATTGCCCCGCCTCGCGGCGGGGTTTCTTTTTTTGTCGACGTCGCGGATCGCGCGAACCTCCTCCTCCGTCGCCTTCGCGGATCGCGCTCTCGCGCGACCGCTGCGGCTCCCGCATCGCGAACCTCCTCCCTCCCTTCGGTCGGGAGACTATTCGCGATGCGAGCTCCTGGACCTGCGCGGCCGAACACAGGTTTCGGGGATAATTGCTGAATGGTGCGAGCGATGGAACTTCGATCGATTCCGGGGGTGGGGCCGAGTATTGGGCGGGATCTCGAGGAGCTTGGGATTCGGAGGGTGGCGCAGCTGAAGGGGCGGAGCCCGGAAGCGATGTACGAG
>JANMBR010000243.1:0-14037 GCA_031360505.1 Acidobacteriota bacterium | reverse complement strand
CGCGGACGAGCAGCCTGACTTTCCAGCCATGGCTCACCAGCGCGCGAGCGACATGGCCGCCGACGAAGCCCGTCCCGCCCGTCAGAAAAGCCGTCGGCATGCGCGTCGGATTCTATTGACTGGAACGGGATCCGGAGACAGTATTCCGCGACTTCCATGAAAACACTTCGGAATCTATCGGGAAAAACTCTAACTCTCGCCGCCCTGCTCCTCCCGGCGGGAGCCCGAGCGGCGACCCCGATCACGCCCCCGGTGGTCGAGTACACGATCACGACCTCGCTCGACCCCGTGGAGAAGAGCCTCGACGGGACCGAGCGGCTCGTCTGGCGAAACCCGTCGGGCGATGCGATCTCGGAGCTGCGCTTTCACCTGTACCTGAACGCCTTCAAGAACAACCGCACGACGTTCATGCGCGAGTCCGGCGGTCAGCTGCGCGGGGACAAGGCAGGGACCAAGCCCGAGGACTGGGGCTGGATCGACGTCGCCTCCATCAAGACCGCGGGCGGCCTGGAGCTGCGCCCTGGGGCCCGGTTCATCCAACCCGATGGAAACGACGCGAGCGACGAGACGGTGCTCCTCGTGCCCCTGTCCACGCCCATCCCGCCCCACGGCGAGATCGCGCTCGACATCGCCTTCCACGCGAAGCTGCCAAAGATCTTCGCGCGCACGGGCTACGTGCGCGACTACTTCCTCGTCGGCCAGTGGTACCCGAAGATCGGCGTTTACGAGCCGGCCGGCATGCGCGGGCGCAGGAGCGGCGGGTGGAACTGCCACGCCTTCCACGCGAATTCCGAGTTCTATGCCGACTACGGCAACTTCGACGTCACGTTCACCGTGCCTTCGAAATTCGTCGTCGGCTCGACGGGCAAGCGGGTCTCCGAGACGCCGAAGGACGGCAAGACGACGTACCGCTACGTGCAAGCGAACGTCCACGACTTCGCCTGGACCGCGGACCCCCGCACGCTCGTGACCGAGTTCACGTTCGATCCGCCCAAAGACGTCCCCGAGGGCTGGAGCGCGCGGGCCGCCGAAGAGCTCGGCATGACCGAGAATGAGATCGCGTTGAAGTCCGTGTCCGTCCGCCTCCTCCTCCAACCCGGCCACGAGAACGTGCGCGATCGCTACATCCGCTCGACCAAGCAGGGCCTGTCGTTCTACGGGCTCTGGTTCGGCGCGTACCCCTACGAGACGCTCACCGTCGTGGATCCACCGGATGACGGCGGAGGGTCTGGCGGCATGGAATACCCGACATTCATCACGGGTGGCGCCGCGGGGCCGGTTCTGACGCGCTGGCCGTTCGATCACGTCCGCGGCATCGAGATCGTTACGATCCACGAGTTCGGCCACCAGTACTGGTATGGGATGGTCGGCTCCAACGAGTTCGAGGAGTCATGGCTCGACGAGGGACTCAACACGGACTCCGAGGATCGCGCGATGACGCTTGCCTACGGAGCCCGGGACACGGCGCAGTTCCCAGGGGGCCTCGGGATCGATTCGATGTCGCTCGCGCACGCCCAGTACGCGGGTCTTCCCAACCTCGACCCGATCCACCGCTGCGCCTGGTGCTATGCGGACGGCGACTCGTACGGCACGAACTCCTACCCGAAGGTCGGTCTCTTCATGGCCCAGCTGAAGAACGACCTCGGCGCCCGGGCCTTCTCTCGCGCCCAGCGGGCGTACTTTCAGAAGTGGTCCTTCCGCCACCCGAACACGACGGATTTCTTCGACACGTTCGAGCAGTCCACCGGCCGCGACCTCTCGACGTACCGGCGCAACATCGTGGACGGCACGTCGCGCCTCGACTGGCGGGTCGTGTCGGCGCGCAGCCGGGAGGCTGACGGCGACTGGGGGGTCTTCACGTACGACGGCAAGAAGACGACCTACGACGACGGCGTCGTCGTGGAAGCCGGAAAGAAGAAGAAAGACGAACCGAAGAAGTCCAAGGGCAAAGAGGACAAGAAGATCTACACGACCGTCGTGCTCTTCGGAAATACGGGCGAGTGGAAACACGGGGCGAGGGCGCGGATGGTCTTCGAAGACGGAACGGCCATCGATCGCGACCTGCCCGGCGCTGCAAGCTGGGTCCGCTACCGGATCCTCTACAAGTCCCGGCTCGCCCACGCGGTCGTCGACCCCGACCGTTCGAACCTCTGGGATTGGAACCACCTGAACGACTCCAAGGTCCTCGCCTCGGGCAAGGGCGCGGCCAGGACGCTCGGCGACCGCGCGATGGTCAAGTATTCGGCGTGGACGGCGTACCTCGCGGGCCTCTGGACGCAGGTCCTATGGGCGCTGGCATGACGCAGACCAGGGGTCCCGTCGCCGCCGGAATCGCTTGCCTGTCGCACCGGAAGCTCATCCTGCTGCTCGCCCTCACGAGCCTCGTCCTCGGGCTATCCGGCGCGGCGCCGCTCATGCCCACCTTCAAGAAGGTCCTCTCCGGCACGCTCGCCGGCGATCACTTCATCCGCAACGCCCCCACCTTCGCGCCAACCGATTTCTTCGATCTCATGCGCGAGAAAGCCCCGGCGGTCGAAGGCGCAATGCGGGCCACGGGTCTGGCCGGCGTTCTCGGGGTCCTCCTCCAGATGCTCTACGCCGGCGGGATCGTGGTCGTGCTCGGCCGCGGCCCGTTCTCCTTCGGCCAGCTCTTCGAGCCCGCGCGCCGCAATTTCTGGCACAACCTGAAGTGCTTCTTTTTCTTTGCGCTCTTGAACGGCGTCCTGCTCGGCGTGTGGCTGGGCGGCGGCGGGGCCCTGCGAAAGAAGGTCTTCGAGGACGCCCCTCCCGACGCCCCCGCGCGAAACCTGGTGTTCTGGGCCCTCGCGGTCGGAGCCGTCCTGCTTTTCGCCGCGACCTCCCTTCTCTACGACCTCGCGCGCGCCGCGCGCCGCCACGCGCCGACGATCGGCGCATTCCGCGCTTACCGGTTCGCCCGGCGCGCTCTCTCGGGCTCCTGGCTGCGCGCCCTGGCCCTTTGGATCTTCTGGTTCGTCCTCGGAGGGGGCGCGGTCCTCGCGCTCTTTGCTGTCACCGAGACGATGCCCGCGGTGAGCCCCGGAGCCATCGCCCTCCTGATCACGCTGCAGTTCGGCGTCCTTTGCCTGCGCTCGGCCGTCCGCGTCGCGGCCTGGGGCTCCTACCTCGCGTTCCTCGAACCGCGCGCCCGCCCGGCGCTTTCGGCCATCGCCCGCGTCCAGCTGACGTTCGACCGCTCGCCCGCGGCCTCGGTTTAGGTCGCCCAGGCGGCGAAACGCCGCACGCCCTCGAGAACCCGGGCCTCGTCCGTCGCAAACGAGAAGCGCACACACGCGTCGTCGCCGAAGGCGTCGCCCGGGACGGCCGCGACGTGCGCCTGAGACAGCAGGAGGTCGCAGAAGGCCGCGGACCCGGAGACGCCCTTGCGCGCGTACAGTGCGGACACGTCGGCAAACGCATAGAACGCCCCTTCCGGGCTTGGGGCGACGACGCCGGGAATCGCCGACAGTCCCTCGACCATCAACCTCCGGCGCTCGGCGTAGCGGCCGAGCATCATCTCGACCGCCGAGGCGGTGGCGGCGACGTCGCTGAGAGCTTCGAGGGCGGCCGCCTGCGAGATCGACGAGGCATTGGATGTCGTGTGGCTCTGGTACGAGGTGATCGCGGAGACGAGCTTGGGCGGGCCGATGGCCCAGCCCAGACGCCATCCGGTCATCGCCCAGGTCTTCGAGGCCGCACCCGTGATCACGATCCGCTCGTAGCGCGGGCGAAGGGCCGCCGCGGAGGCGTGCAGCCGGCCGTCGTACAGGAAGCGGTCGTACGTCTCGTCGTAGATGAGCCAGGCCTCGCGCGACGCGCACCAGTCCACGATGCGCACGAGCTCATCGGCGTCGACGACGGCGCCCGTGGGGTTGTTCGGCGAATTGAGGATCACGCCGTGCACCTTGCCCGGGATCGCGCGTTCGAGCGCGGCGGCGGTGGGCCGCCAGCCGTCGGCAAGCTCGGTCGGAACGAACGCCGGGCGGGCGCCCGTCAGGCGCACCATCTCCGGGAACGACACCCAGTAGGGAGAGAAGATGGCGACCGCATCTGCGTCCTCGAAGAGCGCTTCGCAGACGTTGAAGACCGCCTGCTTGGCGCCGGCGGTCACGATCACATTCTCCCGGGAAATCGCAGCCGCCTGCTCCCGCAGATACTTCGCGGCAATCGCGTCGCGCAGGGCGGCTTCGCCGGCCACGTCGGTGTACTTCGTTCGCCCGGCCTCGATCGCGCGGGCGCCGGCGCGCCCCACGAACGCCGGCGTGGCGAAGTCCGGTTCGCCGATCGAGAAGTCGACCACGTCGACCCCGGAGGCGGCCAGGGCCTTGGCTTTCTTGCCCGCCGCCGTCGTCGAGGACGGCGCCAGGGCCGCGATGCGCCGGGAAAGTCGAAGCTCGGTCACCGGTGCCCCTTCCACGAGCGGGCAAACGCGGCAAACGCTCGCACCTGCTTCTTGCCGGCGGCGATGAGGCCGATCTCGACCCCGATCCACGCGGCGTAGACCCAGACCATCTCGTGGCGCAGCGGCGGAACGCAGAACTGAACGACCCAGAGGACGAAGAGCCCGGCGGCCTCGTAGGCTTCGAAGCTCATCGACGCGAGGAAGAGCCAGCCCAGGAACGCCTGCATGATCGTGAGCAAAATTTCGAGCCGCTGGAACTCGTCGAACGGCAGGGCCGAGGTGTCGCCGTGGCTCACGCAATAGATCACCGCGAGCAGCCCCGAGAGCACGCCCCACTGGTTGATGTTCGAGGACACCATGTTGAGCAGCGCGACGGGCGCCCGCGTGATCCGCCGCGCCCAGGCGAACGCGGAGGTCTTTTCCGGAAACTCCGAGATGAACGGCGCCACCCACTGGATGAAGACGAACTGGGAGATGCCAAAGCTCGCCGCGAGCGCCATCATCGAGGCGAGGAACGGCTCCGCGACGAGCAGGATCACCGCGCCGCCGGCGGCGAAGAGAGCCCCCACCGCGGCCCACCGCTTCCAGCCCGCGAAGGAAAGCGCCCAGCGTGACACGGCGGGGATCTCGCCTTCCTCTTCGACCGTCTCTTCGCGCGGCGGCATGCGCAGGAGCACGGTGAGATACACGATATAGGTCCCGATCAGGAAGGCGGCGTCCCACAGGGAGAGGCTGCCCTTGGCCCACACGACGATGAAATAGGTCAGCGGGGGCAGCAGGCCGAGCACCTCGACGGCGTGGTCGTCGGCCAGAACGATCGACCCGAGGGGCTTCTTGCGCCGGCGGCGCGAGGAGAAGGCGGCCACCGCGTAGATCATCGGCCAGCCGAAGCCGGTGAGCAGCCGCAGGCTTCCCGTGAAATTCGCAATCGCGAGGTGGACCATGTCCGGGTCCTTGCCAGCCTTCCACGCGATGACGGCTTCGACCGCGAACTCCGGCATCGTCTGGATGAGCGCAAGGATCGCCAGGGCGAGGCCCTGGGACATCAGGAACTCCGCAGCCTCGGCTCCCCAGGCGACGACGAACGCGGCGCCGATCATCGCAGGGAAAGTCCAGAAGGCCGTGCTCGCCGAGCCGCTGGCCGCGTGCCCCACCACGCCCGCGAAGCCCGCCCTGTCGCGCCGCGATTTCATCGCGCGCGGTTATAGCATGGCGAGCGTGCCGGCGATCGACTCCCCCACGAACCCCCTCATCCGCGAGATCGCCCGCAGCCTCGAGGAGCGCACGCACCTGCTCCTCGAGGGCGAGAAGACGATCCTGGAGGCCGTGGCGGCAGGCATCCCCCTCCAGCACCTCCTGCACGACGCGAGCATCAAGCCCGGGCGCCTCGCCGCCTTGACCGGGGCCCATCCGCGTCTGGTCTCGCGCGCCGTGCTCGAGCGCCTTGCCGACGCGCGCACGCCGCAGCACCTGCTCGCGACCGCGCGCCGCCGGGACGTTCCGGTGGCGGAGATCCTGGGCCGGCCCGGGCCCGTGGTTTTTCTTTTCGGAATCCAGGATCCGGGCAACCTCGGCGCCATCGTGCGCGTTGCGGAGGCCGCTGGATGCGCGGGTGTGCTGGGCGCGCCCGGGACCGCCGACTTCTTTCATCCCCGCGCCGTGCGGGCGAGCGCCGGCAGCGTCCTGCGCATCCCCGTCTCCGGACGGGTCTCGTTCGAGCCCTTCGCCGCCGACGCGAAGGCCGCGGGCCGCCCTATCTGCGGGGCCGTCGCCTCAGGAGGCGAGAACGTATTCGACGCGACCCTCGACCCCCGTTCGGTCCTCGCCATCGGGGGTGAGGGCGGCGGCCTGCCGGCGGGCGCCTATCTCTACCTGGAGCGAAAGCTCACGATTCCGATGAGGGAGCCGGTGGATTCGTTGAACGCCGCCGTTGCCACGGCGCTCTTGCTGTACTCCCCTTCGATGCGGGGGGGCGGGAAGAAGGCCTGACGCCGCCCCGCGGGCCGCGTGGCGCGACGATCTTCTTCTGACGGTTTCCGGTCCCCTTCACTCGGAGAACACCTCGGCCCGGAAGGCCCACAGCCGGGCGTCGGGAGCTCGCCAGGCTTCGGGCATGAGGTCCGCCTTTCGGGCAACCGCGGCGAGGAAGCGCTCGGCGTCCAATCCCAATTCCTCGGCGACCTGCGGGAGCAGGAGCCCGCGGCGGCCTGCCAGCTCCAGGATGAGGCCGTCCTGCCCGATCTCGATCTCGGCCGGGCCTTCGATCGCGCGCGGGGCGGAAAGCACCGAGATCTCGATGCCGCAGTGCGGCAGCTCGTCTTCGGTCAACGGAGCAAAGCGCGGATCCTCAAAGGCGGCACGCAACGCGTACTCCGACACGCAACGGGTCAGGTCGCCCGTCGGCGCGAGCGTCCCGATGCAGCCCCGCAGCTCTCCGTCTTTGCGGAGGGTGACGAAAAGCCCGCGCGCCTGCCCGAACGTCTCTGCCCGGTCGGAAGGCAGGCGCGGCGCAGGCTGCCGTCGAAAATGAGACTCCAGCGCGCCGCGCGCCAGCCCTAGCAGGTCCGTTCGAGCCTGGGACGAAAGCATCTCATCGCTCACGGGGCGAGCCGTTCGTGGGCGACCTCACGCGACGCCGGAAGGCTCGAGAGAAACCCCTCGATGATGCCGCCGAGGGACTCGAGGCTTCCCTCGAAGAAGTGGCCCGCCCCGGGCACGACCACGACCGTCCCCGTCCCCGCGAGGAAACGCCCGAGCTCCTCCGGGGGACCGAAAGCATCGCGCTCGCCGACCACGTAAAGGGCAGGGACCACGGGGCGGGGCACGAGCCGCCCCGACTCGGTTGCCAGAGGCAGTCCCAGCGCCACGAACGCCGACGCCATGGTGTCCCGTGCGATCGCCTTCAGGCCCACGGCGGACCCGAAGGAGAATCCGCCCGCGACGAGCGGCAGGCCGGCCTCGCGCACGGCCTCGTCCATCGCAGCCCGGAAGTCGTCGACCTCCCCCCGCCCCGTGTCGTACCGGCCCTCGGATCTGCCCACTCCCCGGAAATTGAACCGCAGAGTGGAATACCCCGAGCGGGTCAGGGCCTGGACCGCCCGGTAGACGACCTTGTTGTGCATCGTTCCGCCGTGCAGGGGGTGTGGATGCGCGAAGACGGCACAGCCCCGGCGCTCGCCCTGGGCCTCCTTCCAGAGGCCCTCGAGCCCGCCGGCTGGCCCCGGAAAGGAGATGGAATGGAGTCTGCCGGACATCTTTGTTCGCGCCCTCCGGTTGGTGAATCGCCGATCTCATCGTATCCTTCCCGCCGTCTCGAAGGCACCCTCCGCGCGCGAGGGCCCGACCGCATGAGTCTTCAAGGAGAGCGCCATGAAGCGAATCGTCCACGTGGTCGGCACCGGTACGATCGGCGAGCCGCTGATCGGCCTCTTCGCGGACTTCGGAAAGCACCTCGGCGTCGACGAGGTCACCTTCCACAAGCGCACGCCGATGACGACCGAGCGGGCCAAGGTCAATCACCTGATCGAGCGCGGCGCGAAGTTGGCGGTGGACAGCGACAAGCTCGCGGACTTCGAGGCCCTGGGCCACAAGGTCTGCGCCGACGCGCAGGACGCCCTCGAGCGCGCGACGGTCGTCATCGACTGCACACCGGCCGGAAACGAAAACAAGAAGGCCTACGAGAAGATCTCCGGCCCGAAGGGGTTCCTGGCGCAGGGCAGCGAGTTCGGATTCGGAAAGATGTACGCCATGGGGATCAACGACGAGGCCCTCGTCCCGGGTCAGGACCGATTCCTCCAGATCGTCTCGTGCAACACCCACAACATCTCGTGCCTCATCAAGACGCTGGGGACCGACGATTCCGGCGCCCGGACGCTGACGAAGGGCCGGTTCGTCTGCATGCGCCGCGCCAACGACGTGTCCCAGGATGCGGGATTCGCCCCGGCTCCCTCGGCCGGCAAGCACGACGACCCCGAGTTCGGAACCCACCACGCCCGGGACGCCGCCGCCCTGCTTTCGACGATCGGATGGGATCCGCCCATCTTCTCGTCGGCCATGAAGCTGAACACGCAGTACATGCACTCGCTCTGGTTCGACATGGAGGTCTCCAAGGCCACCACGAAGGAGAACGTGATGGCCCGGCTGCGCGCCAACCGGAGAATTGCGTTGACCGAACGCCGTTCGGCCAACCAGATCTTTTCCTTCGGGCGCGACCACGGCTACTACGGCCGCATCCTGTCCCAGGCCGTGATCTCCTCGCCCACGCTCGCGGTCAAGGGCGGCAACGAAATCATCGGCTTCTGTTTCACGCCCCAGGACGGAAACTCTCTGGCGTCCTCGATCAACGCCGCCCTGTGGCTCATGGATCCGGACCCGAAGCAGCTGGCCGAGCGGATGTCGGTGCTGGACCGCTTCTTCTTCAGGGAGATCTAGAAGGCACCACCCTGCTACCATTGCCCCATGGCCTGGGTCACCTGTCCGCATTGCGGATTCACGCAGATCCCCTCGGCGCGGTGCCAGAAGTGCCACAAGAGCCTCGACCGTCACCCCGCCGAGCCCGCGCCGGTCGCCGCACAGCCCCCGAGCCCGACACCGGCGTCCATCCTCCAGGCCCTCAAGACAGTCCCCCGCGCCTACCTGATGATCCTCGGCGCGCTCGCGCTGCTCGTGGTCGTCGCCGTCATGCTCTGGGGCCGCACCGGCGGCTCCATGGAGGCCGTCGCGCCGCAGGTGGCCCCGACGCCCGAGACCTGGTCCTTCGACCTGACGGGGCGCTGGCAGGCGACGACACCAACCACAATTTCGGGCGCGCCCCCTCGGCCCGCCCTGCGCGAGGTGTTTCTCGAAACCGATCGGGCCGGAAGCATCGTTGCCGCCGGAGTGCTCCTGACCGACCCGGGTCACGGAGGCGCCGGCGCCGGATATCTGACGGTTCCCGACGGAGGGCGCCGCGTCCAGGAGATTTCGGCGGCGCTCACCCGGGCTCCCAGGGGCGCCCCGCTTGCGCTCGAGTTCATCCCTTTCCCCCCCTGGATGCCCCCGCGCGACCGGCTTTGGCGCTCCGTCGAGGGCCAGAGGGCCAACTCGGAGCAGGCGACCTATCTGCTGCTCGAGGCGCTCGACGCCGACTACCTCATCCAGGCGGGGGTGAACGCGAGCGGATTTCTGTCCTACATTTTCCTCTCGCCCGAGTATGCCTCGGGCCGCGGAACGGACGCCCTTTCCAAGGCGATCCACCCGGGCCCGGACAGCTCCCTTCGCGGCTTCCGCAACCTCGTGTGGGACCTCTCCGGGGCGGCGGACTTCGTCTCCCTGCAGGTTCCCGCGACGATTGGCCAGCCGGCCGGCGCCGAAGACCGTCTGGTCCTCAAGCGCCAGCAGGCTCGCTGATAACGATCGTCAGGCCGAGACGACGTAACCGCCGCTCTTGACGTCCTTCTTCATCGTCAAGAGGCCCGCACGCTCGGCATCCTGCAGGAGCTCCGAGAACGACTTGTAGCCGTAGTAGGACTCGTTGAAGTACGGCTGCTTGCGCTGCATCGTCTGCTTGACCATCGAGCCCCAGATCACGTCGTAATTCTCGCGCCGCAGGGCCTGCAGCGAGTCGAGCACGAGTCGGAAGACATCCTGTTTCTTCTTCGGCAAGTTGTCAATCGAAGGCATCGCGTGCGTGTCACGAACGAGGTCCTCGTAGAAGATGAACTCGTCGCAGTTGGAAATGAGCAGGTTCGAGGTCGAGTTCTTGACGCCCACCCCGATCACGCCCTTGTCGTTCTCTTTGAGCTTGGAGACGAGGGGCGAGAAATCGGAATCGCCCGAACAGATGACGAAGGTCGTGATGTGCCCCTTGGAGGCGACCAGATCCATCGCGTCCACGACCATGCGGATGTCGGCCGAATTCTTGCCCGTGTAGTTGCGCTGCGGAATGTCGACCAGCTCGATCGCCGCCTCGTGGAACTCGCGCTTGTACTCGGAATAGCGAGTCCAGTCGGCGTAAGCTTTCTTGAACACGATCCGGCCCTTCTCGATCAGCCGCTGCAGCACGAGGTGGATGTCGAACTTCTTGTACTGGGCGTCCCGTACGCCGAGGGCAATGTTCTCGAAGTCGATGAAGAGCGAGAGCCGCTGATCCACCGACGCCCTCGCCGGCGGGGGCGCCGACGAAACGTTCATGGAGGCACTCGGAGCCATCGGCACCACCATCGGGGCCGCCACGACCGCGGGCGCCGCTTCCCCGGCGGAGGGCGAAATCGCCTTGTGCCGCCGCGCCCCGCCCCTCCGGCGCCGGGGTTTCCTGTCCGCTTCCGCGGTCTCCGCCGCAGGGAACGGAACCGTATCGTCCGTCATCTTGTCCTTTCTGGCGCGTAGTCGAAGGAGGACGTCGTCAGAAGAAACGTGGCCAGAGCGCGCGCAACCTCGCGCCCGTCCTCCCCCACGACTTCGACCTCCCCCACGTTCACGCGCTTTCCTTTTTTCAGTATGCGCGCCCGCGCGCGGACTTCGCCGCGCGCGCGGCGCAAAAAGTGGATCGTCAGATCCGTCGTCGCGAATCCCATCTTGCCGTCAAAATTGGTGGACAGGGCAAAGGCCACCGCCGAATCCGCCAGAGTCGCAAGCACTCCTCCGTGGATCGTCCCCGAGCCGTTCGTGATCTCTTCCCGGTACGGCAGCCTCAGGACGCAGTGGTCCAGCGACAACTCCTCCAGGCTCGGCGAGAGCCACCCCAGTGCGGGAGAGTCGGCGAGGCGTTTTCTCAGGCGCTGCAGGAGGTCGGGCGCAACACCAACCCGGTCCTGGCTGGCCGGTTGCAGGCTCACGAAGTCCCTATTGTATGCGATGCCGCCAGCGGCCCCCGGGAAGGCCGCCCCGCCCTATTCGGGCGGCTCCGGGGCGGCTTCGCTGGTGTAGTACGGAAGCTCCTCGGCGCGGCGCGTCGAATTGTCGAGGTGCGTCGGCACCTCCAGCAACGTGCGCGTCACATTGGGGTCGCAGATCTCGTTTTCGCACTCGTACGTGTAGACGTTCTTTTCGGCGCCCTTGCGGAACTTGACGATCGTCTGGTACCCATCGCAATTGCCGCATTTGACCGACATCACGAAGATGTCGATCACATGCAGCTCGGGGCGGTCTTCCGACGTGCTCACGGCGCCGATGATACGCTGCGCCCCCATCGCAAGGCGACCATGAAGAATGCGTCCTTCGCCCGCCCGGACGCCCCTGCTGACTACACGGCGGCGCTCTCACACCTCGGCCATCGCTTCCGCGAGCCCGGTGTCATCGCGGTCGAGGGACCCGACCGGGAAGCGTTCCTCCAGGGGCAACTCACGCAGGATACCCGCGGCCTCGCCCCCGGACAGTCCCGCCCGATGGCCGGGCTGACCCCGAAGGGAAAGCTGTTGTATTTCGGCCGGCTGGCGGCGCAAACGGACCGCCTCCTGCTCCTCCTCCCGGCCGAGGCTCGCGCCGCCGTCGCAGACCACCTGCGCAAGTACGCCGTCTTCCAGAAAGTGTCCGTGACCGATCCCTCGGACGAGTTCGTGCTGCTCGGCCTCTACGGGCCGGGTGCAGGATCGTTTGCGGGGCCGCAGGGGTCCATCGCGCTCCCGGCCGACGGCGAGCTCGCCCTCGCCCTGCTCGCCGCCGCCGTCGACCGCGCGACGCTCTCAGCCGCGCTCGCGCGCGCGGGATCCACCGCGGTCTCGGCCACCTCGGCCGAGATCCTTCGAGTCGAGGCGGGAAGGCCCCGATTCGGCATCGACGCCGACCAGGACAACCTTCCCGACGAGCTCGGCCTCCAGGCCGCGATCTCGACGACCAAGGGCTGCTACGTGGGGCAGGAGATCGTGGCACGCCTGCGCACCTACGGACGCGTCAACCGCCGGCTCGTCGGCTTCCGCTTCCCGGAGGAGCCCGTTGCTCCGGGAACCGTGTTTGTCGACCCTGAAAAGGAGAGCCTCGAGCTCGGCCGCGTGACCAGCTCGGTCGTCTCGCCACGCTTCGGTCCCATCGGGCTCGGGTTCGCTTTTCGGGACGTCGAGCAGGGCCGCGCGCTCCGGCTTGCTGCCAACCCCGCGCAATGCGCCATCGTGGCGCCCCTGCCCTTCGCGTGAACCTCCGCCCGGCGGGCCGGTCGTGGGAGATCCA
This sequence comes from Acidobacteriota bacterium, assembly GCA_031360505.1. Taxonomy (GTDB): domain Bacteria; phylum Acidobacteriota; class Thermoanaerobaculia; order UBA5066; family Gp7-AA6; genus DAHUXD01. The sequence goes on along the minus strand of JANMBR010000243.1, from coordinate 1,475 downwards.
TCTGGCCCTGGCCCTCGCGCAGGTCGGGTTCTCGCTCTTTCCGATCTTCGGAAAGCTGGCTCTCGGGTCGATCCCCCCCTTGCTCTTCGCCGCATTCCGCGTTGTAGCCGCGGCGATCCTGCTCGACGGGATCCGCCGGCTGCGCGCTCGCGAAGAAATCCGCTCCGCGGACAGGCCGCGGTTTCTTCTCTATGCTCTGCTCGGCGTCTCGTTCAACCAGATGCTGTTCATCTTCGGCCTCTTCCTCACGACCGCGATCAACACGACGATCCTGACGGCCACGATCCCCGTGTTCACGCTGGCGGCGGCCGTGCTGCTCGGGCGGGAGAAGCTCGGCCTTCGCGCGGGGCTCGGAATCCTTTTCGCCCTGGCCGGGGCGCTGGCTCTGCTCAACGCGCAGCGCTTCGACTGGAGCAGCGAATCCTTTCGCGGAGACCTGCTCCTGCTCATGAACTGCACGTCCTACTCGCTCTATCTCGTTCTCTCGCGCCCGATCCTCGCCCACTACGGGGCGATCACCTTCACCGCCACGGTCTTCCGCTACGGCGCCGCCCTGATCGTGCTCATCGCGATCCCCGATCTGCTGAGGTTCGAGCCCTCCCGAGTCCCGCCGATCGCCTGGGCCTGCCTCGCAGCGGTGATCCTCTTCTGCACGGTGATCCCGTATCTTCTGAATTCGTGGGCGCTCGCGCGCACCCATGCCTCGCGCGTCGCGTTCTACGTCTTCCTGCAGCCGCTCATCACGACCGGCCTGGCCATCGCCATTCTCGGCGAAGCGCTCACGGTCAAGACGGTGGTCGCGGGAGTGCTGATCTTCGCCGGGCTTGGGGTGACGCTGCTCTCCGGGCGACTCGGGAGGACGGCGGACGGGTCGTTGCCCGTCTGAGGCGAGTCGAGAGCTAGGCCGTCCAGGCCTTCCAGGCTTCGAAGCACTCCTCGACCTCGTCGGCGAAGCCTCCGTGAGACGGGTGCCATCCGAGAAGCTGGACGGCCTTGCTCGAGTCCACGTGCTGGTCGAGCGCGAGACACTCCGCGAGTGTTCCCATGGATGCCAAAGCCTCGGCGACCGGCGTGGTGCGGATCTCACCGCTGTATTCCGTCACCCGCGCGACCGCCCCGACCATTTCGAGCAGGCTGGCGCGAGAGCGGTCGGTCACGTTGAACACGCCGGTCAAGCCGCTTTCGGCCGCCCGAACGTACGCGCGCCCGAGATCGTCGAGGTGCACGAGAGCCCACCGCGCTCTTGCGTCTCCGATCACCGAGAGCGGCCTCCCCCCGCGCGCTGCCTCGAACCACATCGAGGTCAGGCTTCCCTGGTGGCCGTACACGCATCCGGGGCGCAAGACGATCCCGCGGACTCCGTCCGCTTCCAGGACGAGGCGCTCGACCGCGGGCCGCTCGGAGACGTGGGGCACAGGGGCGACCGGCGTCGTCTCGTCCACGAGCCGATCCCCGGTGTTGCCGTACACCCAGGT
>JANMBR010000232.1:0-2576 GCA_031360505.1 Acidobacteriota bacterium | reverse complement strand
TACCAGGTCCAGGCCCTGCTCCACCGCTACGAGACCTTTCGCCGCTCCGATGGCCACGTCGTGAAACTCCCGATGGATCGCGGCGAGGGGCAGCAGTGGAGCAAGGCGCCCGGCAATCTCTTCTCCACGCCGCGCGAGATCATGATCGAGGCCGGCAAGAGCGCGACAATCGCGCTCGAGCTCGACCAGGTCATCCCGTCGATCCCGGATCCTCCGACGACGAAGTACATCCGCCACGAGCGGATCCTTTCGGAGCGGCTCTCGAAGTTCTGGGGCCGCCCGATGTACCTCGGCGCCCACATCCTCGTGCCCAAGGGCTTCGACAGGCATCCGGACGCGCGGTATCCGCTCGTCGTCAACCACGGGCACTTTCCCAACACGATCGGCGGATTCCGCGAAGAGCCGCCCGATCCGGCCCTGAAGCCCACCTACTCCGAGCGCTTCCACGTCGAGGGCTACAACCGCATCGAAGAGGAGCACGCCTACCAGTTCTACAAGGACTGGACGGGACCCGACTACCCCCGCTACCTGATCGTCGAGATCCAGCACGCCAACCCGTACTACGACGACTCGTACGCGGTGAACTCCCAGAACGTCGGCCCCTACGGCGACGCCATCACGTACGAGCTCATCCCGTACCTCGAGAAGAAGTACCGCGCCATCGGCGCGGGCTGGGCGCGCTTCATGTACGGCGGTTCGACGGGCGGCTGGGAAGCACTCGGCGCGCAGATCCTCTATCCCGACGAGTACAACGGCGCGTGGGCCGCGTGTCCGGATCCCATCGACTTTCGCCAGTTCACCGTGGTCAACCTCTACGAGGACAACAACGCGTACCACTGGGACGGGCCGTGGGGCGAGGTCGCGACGCCCGCGCACCGCAACTACCTCGGCCACTTGCAGGCGACCGTCGAGCAGACCAGCCGCCTGGAGCTCGTGCTCGGGACGAAGACCCGCTCCGGCGGCCAGTGGGACGTGTGGGAAGCCGTCTACTCCCCCGTCGGCACCGACGGATACCCGCAGCGCATCTGGGACAAGCGCACCGGCGTCATCGACAAGAAGGTCGCCGCGTTCTGGAAGCAGAACTTCGACCTCGTGGACATCATGCGGCGCAACTGGGACAAGGGCCTCGGAGCCAAACTCGAAGGCAAGATCCACATCTACGTCGGCGAGGCCGACAACTACTACCTGAACAACGCCGTTTACCTCGCGGACGACTTCCTGAAGAGCACGAAGAACCCCAACTACGGCGGCGTGATCGACTACGAGCCGCGCGCCGAGCACTGCTGGAACGGCGACCACACGCGCCCGAACGCAACCTCACGTCTGCGATACCACCAGTTCTTCGCGCCGAAGATCGTCGAACGGATCCTGAAGACGGCGCCCAAGGGCGGAGACGTCACGAGTTGGAGGTATTGACCTGTGAAGTACGCGGGCCCCTTGGGTTCGAAGCGCGAAGCAGGCGCACCGATTCGATCACCCTCTCGGCCAAGCGAACCTTTTCCGCCCAGGAGAGGGCTTGACGGGACTTCTGCCAGCGCGACTGCCGCTCCAGCAGCTCCTGAATTCTAGTCATCCAGAAATCTCTTCTCGAAGCGCCGCCAAGCCTCCGCAAGGCCGTACCGGGCGGCCACGTCTCCGATCTGCAGCCGCGTGACGCTGCCCGATTCCAGCAATGCGAGAATGCGCGTTAGATCCTTGGCCCGGCCAACGCTCAGCGCGATGACGGCAAGGTGGACCGCGCGCACGACACGCAGGGGAACACCCTCGAAATCCGCGGTCTCGGCCTGCTGCAAGGCTTCGCCGGCGAGCGGGCTGAACGTCGGGATGAACTGAACGGGCCAGGCGCCGACCCGAATTGACTCGCCTTCCGCTCGATACCCCTTATCCCCACAAAACTCATAAATGCGATCGAGCACGTCGAGGCGGTCCGGCGAAGGGACCGCGACCAGCACGTCCGCATCCAGCGTCGCCACGGGTTCGGTGTAACGCATCTGGGCCACGGCCCCGAAAAGCGCATAATCCTCGACGACACCCGCCGCAAGCATTTGATTCAGCAATTCCGCGAGGGGCTTCACGGCGGCGCCGACTCGCTAGATCGCGATCGAGGCGAAGCGCTCGATCTCCTCGACGGGCATCGGGCGCGCGAGCAGGAAGCCCTGCCCGTAGGGAACGCCAAGGGACTGGAGGACGCGCAATTCCTCGCGGGTCTCGATGCCCTCCGCGATGACCTTCGTGTGCATCTTGCGGGCAAAACTCATGAGCGCCTCGAGCAGGTCCTGCTTGACCTGGCGCCGGTCGATGCCGCGCACGAAGACGTTGTCGAACTTCAGGTAGTCGGGCTCGATGTCGGCGAGCGAGGACAGGTTCGAGTAGCCCGTGCCGACGTCGTCCACCGCGATGCGGAAGTTCTGCGAGCGGAACTTGGAGAGGACCTCGCGGAAGAGCCCCTCGTAAACGGCGTAGGTGCGCTCGGTGATCTCGAGGACGATCCGCTCGGGCTCAATGCCAAGGGCTCGCACCTGGTCCCGAAAGACGGGACCGAGAAACTCCGGGTCCGACGCCGCCGCCGGCGAAAG
>JANMBR010000179.1:0-5721 GCA_031360505.1 Acidobacteriota bacterium | reverse complement strand
CCTGCCGCTCGTCTCCGAGATGCCCCACGGCGGCTACAAGCAGTCCGGCTACGGCAAGGACATGTCCATGTACGCGCTCGAGGACTACACGCAGATCAAGCACGTCATGGCGCGGATCTCGCAAACCGTCGGGTCGAGTTTCCTGCCGTCGTAAGCGGGCGGGACAAGCCCCGCCCCGACGGCACGGGGAATGTGGCAATCGTGGGGCCGTAGGGGCGGCCCTTGGGCCGCCCGGCGTGATCACGCCACCCAGACGGCCTTTACATTCACGAACTCTCTAATGCCGTGCAGCGCGAGCTCGCGGCCGAAACCCGACTTCTTGATGCCCCCGAACGGAAGGCGCGGGTCGCTCTTGACCATGCCGTTGATGAAGACGGCGCCGGCGTCGATGCCGCGCACCAGGCGGTCCCGCTCGGCTTCGTCGCGGGTCCATGCGGAGGCGCCGAGGCCAAAGCGCGTCCGGTTCGCGAGGGCGATCGCCTCGTCGAGGCTTTTCACGCGGAAGAGGCTCGCGACGGGGCCGAAGATCTCTTCGACCGCCGCGGGGCTGTCGGGAGGAACGTCCGTGAGGACGGTCGGGGCGTAGAAATTGCCCGGACCCTCCAGGCGTTTTCCGCCCAGAAGCAGCTTCGCACCCGCGGCAATGCTTTTCTGCACCAGTTCGTCCACCTCCGCGGCTATGGACGGTGTGGCCAGCGGGCCGATCTCCACCGACGTGTCCGCGGGGTCGCCGACCTTGAGGGCTGCCATCTTCTCGACGAAGATCCGCTCGAATTCGTCGGCGACCGCTTCGTGGACGATGAAGCGCTTGGCGGCGATGCAGGACTGGCCGTTGTTGACCGTGCGCGCCCTGACCGCGGTGGCGGCGGCCGCGGCGACGTCGGCGCTCGGCATGACGATGAAGGGATCGCTGCCGCCGAGCTCGAGAACCGTCTTCTTGAGCTCCGAGCCCGCGGCGCGGCCGACGCTGACGCCGGCGCCTTCGCTGCCCGTCAGAGTGACCGCCGCGATGCGCGAATCCGCGATCAGCGCTCCAACACGTTCGGCGCCGACGAGCAGCGTCTGGAACGCGCCCTCGGGGTACCCGGCCTGCCGGAAGATGTCCTCGATCGCGAGGGCGCACTGCGGGACATTGGAGGCGTGCTTGAGCAGGCCGACGTTGCCCGCCATGAGTGCGGGTGCGGCGAAGCGGAACACTTGCCAGAACGGGAAGTTCCACGGCATGACGGCGAGCACGGGCCCGAGCGGGTCGTAGCGCACGAAGCTCGAGGTCGCGTCGGTCGCGACCGGCTCGTCGGCCAGGAATCGTTCGGCGTGCTCCGCGTAGTACCGACAGGCCCACGCGCACTTCTCGGCCTCGGCGATGGCGGCGCCGATGGGCTTGCCCATCTCGAGCGTCATGATCCGCCCCCACTCCTGCTTGCGGGCCTCGAGGATTTCGGCGGCGCGCAGCAGCCGGGCCGCGCGCTCCGAGAAGGAAACGGTCCGCCAGCGGGGGAAGAGGCTCGCGGCGAGTCCAAGGCGGCGCTCGATCTCGGCCTCCGAGTGGGCGTCGAAGGTGCGCAGAGTCTGGCCGGTTGCCGGATTGATGGATGCGATGGGCACGTGGGGTCCTTTCGGAAGGGTGGGAGTCCGGGTCAGCTCCAGCGCACGCGCATCTGGCGGCGCTCGAGCATTTCAAAGAAGAGCTCGCCCGGCACCGCCGTCTCGGGGCACAGGACGCCGGGTGTGCGGATCGTGCGGCTGCCGAGCAACTGGCCGGCGATCGAAAGCGGAACGCCCGTGTCGAGGCTCCCGGCCGCGACCTTCCATTCGGTGTGCGGCAGAACGATCATCTCGGCGCGGCGCGAAACGGCGCGGCCGTCCTTCTGCCCGCTGAGATCGACCCGGAGGGCGTCGCAGTCATTCGGCTCGCCAGCCGGAACGGTTTGCCGCGCCGCGAGCTCCAGCAGGATTTCGCGGGGAGACAGCCCGCCGACCTTGTCGCGGGAGGCAAACCCGAGCTCGACCAGGAATCGGACCTTCTCGGTGAATGCAGGCTCGAAGGCGACCTTGAAGCTCGCCTCGCGCACGCCGGGGAAGGAGCGGGGAAACATGGCGACTTCCGAGTGGAGAGTGTAAAGCGCCTCGGCGCGTCCCACGGGGTGCGGGAACTCGATCGTCTCGCGGCCGCTCATGGGCGGCATGGCGGCGGGCCGGCCGTCGTGGAAGACCATTGGCTCGAGCGAGAACTCGTCGAGAACAGTGTCGAGCGCATAGGGCACCGGGAGCGGGCCGGACGCGCCCCGGTCGATGCAGCCGACGCGGACATGGACCGCCTCGATCGTATCGAGGCCGCGGGCGAGAACGCCGGCCATGACGTTGGTGATGCCGGGCGTGGAGCCCATGCCGAGCAGGGCCGGCAGCCCGGCGCGCACGAAGTCTTCGTGCAGCGCGAACTGCTGGATGGACCCGTGGTACAGGCCGCCGAGGTCCGAGTAGGGAACCCGGGCGGCCAGCGCTGCCCGCATGATGGGGACGTTGAAGTAGTACGTGACGCAGTTCAGCACCGCGTCGTGCCCCTCGAGCAGGCGGGCCGTGGCGGCCTCGTCCCGGGCGTCGAACGTCGCCGACCGCACCCGCGAGTCGTCGTGGGCGTGGGCGAGCGGCTTGAGGTCCGCCGCCGTGATCTCCACGTCCGGGACGAACTCGAGCAGGTCGCGCAGGACGACCTGGGCCATGGCGCCCGCAGCGCCGAGGACGGCGATTTTCATGCGGCCGGTCAGTCCTCGTCGGCCTTGATGTCGGGCGTCGCGTCGTCGACTTCCTTGAGCGTCTCCTCGAGGGCTCCGAGGACGTCCTTGATGAGCTTGTCCGGGATGTTGAGCGCGGGCTCGAATCGGACGACCTTCGAGTTCGTGAGCGTTCCGGCCACCAGGATGCCGCGCCGGAAGAGGCCCGCGACGACCTTGTAGCCGATCTCCGTGTTGACGAATTCCATTCCGAGGAGCAGGCCCTTCCCGCCGACGCGCTGGATGAGGCGGTCGAAGCGCATCTTGAGGCGGATCAACTGCGCGAGGAGGAATTTGCCCTTGCGCGCGGCCTGCCCGGACAGGTCCTCTTCGAGCGTCACGTTGATCGCCGCGATGCCGGCGGCGCAGGCGAGCGGGTTTCCGCCGAAGGTCGAAGAGTGGATGAACGGATTCGTCTCGAGCACGCTCCAGATCTTCGGCGTCGAGATGAAAGCCGAGAGCGGCATCACGCCCCCGCCGATCGCCTTGCCGAGGCACATGATGTCGGGCACGACGTCCCAGTGGTCCACGCCGAAGAGCTTGCCCGTGCGCCCGAGGCCGGTCTGAACCTCGTCGGCGATGAGGAGCGCCCCGTACTCGTCGCAGGCCTTGCGGATGCGCGGCCAGAAGTCGTCGGGCGGCACGATGGCGCCGGCCTCGCCCTGGATGGGCTCCATGATCACGCCCGCGATGCCCTTGCCCGTGGCGTCGGCCTTGTAAAGCTCCTCGATGACGGCGTCGGCGTCGCCGAACTCGACGAAGTGGATGCCGGGTAACAGCGGAAGGAACGGCTCCCGGTACTCCCACTTGCCGAGCAGCGACAGCGAGCCGCAACTCTTTCCGTGAAATCCGCGGATCGAGCTGATGAAGTTCGTGCGGCCCGTGTAGACGCGAGCGAGCTTGATCGCGCCCTCGACGGCGTCGGTGCCGTTGTTGATGAAAAAGGAGTACTGCAGGTCGCCCGGTGTGATCTCGCCGAGCAGCTCCGCCAGCGCCCCGCGCAGCGGATCGAGCAGCTCCTGCGAGGAAAGCGGCATGCGCTGGAGCTGGTCGGCGACGGCCTTCAGGATCTTCGGGTGCCGGATGCCGGCGCTGTAGATCCCGTACCCGCCGAGGCAGTCGATGTACGTGCGGCCCGCCAGGTCCTGGAATGTCGAGCCTTCGCCGGCCCACTCGAGGGCCGGGCTCTCGCGCATCTCGATGAGGGACTTGCGGTACTCGAGGTAGCCGCGGTTGTAGTAGAAGGAAAAGTTGTCGACGGTGTCGTGCTCGATCTTGTCCCGCTGCTCCTGCGAGAGCTCCTTGGCGGAAATGATGTCGAGCCACTTCTGCGATTCGGCGATGAGCTCCTGTGTGTTCATGCGCGTCCCCTGGGTTCCGGTCGTCAGTTCCTGCGTGCCCATGTGTTCCCCCCGTTGTGTTCCAAAGCTTCGCCTTTGCCGCGCGAGTTGGGGGTGCGGCTAAGAGTCTCCGACGCAGAACAGGTGTTTCCGCCGGGCACCAGTCGTAGGGGCGGGGCTTGCCCCGCCCGATCGGCCCAGAGGGCCGCCCCTACGGCACCGGGCAAGAGCCGCCTCAGGCTTCGTCGAGTGCATGTTCGAGGACGTCCAGCCCTTCCCGCAGCTCGACGTCGGTGACGACGAGCGGCATGAGGGTGCGAATGATGTTGCCGTAGGTTCCCGCGCCAACCAGGATGAGCCCGCTTTCGTAGGCCCGCTGGATGACGCGGTCGGTGCGGTCCTTGTCGGGTTCCTTCGTCGTCTTGTCCTTGACGAGCTCGAGCGCGCGCATCGCTCCGAGGCCGCGCGCGTCGCCGACGAACGGGAAGCGGTCGACGAATCCCCGGAATCGCTCTTCGACCGTGCGGCCGATCGCCTCGGCGCGTTCGGGAATGCGGTTCTTCTCGAGAAACTCGACCGCCGCCAGCGCCGCGGCACACGCAACCGGGTTGCCGGCGTAAGTTCCGCCGAGCCCTCCGACCTGTGCGCTGTCCATGATCTCGGCGCGCCCCGTCACGGCGGAGATCGGGAAACCGCCGCCGAGCGACTTGGCGAGCGTCAGGATGTCGGGCTCGAGGCCGTAGTGCTCGCAGGCGAACATCCTCCCGGTGCGCCCGAAGCCCGTCTGCACTTCGTCGACGACGAGCAGGATGCCGTGCTCCTTGCAGAGCCGGGCGAGCGTCGCCACGTACTCGGGCGGAGCGACGATGAAGCCGCCCTCGCCGAGGACGAGCTCGATGACGACGCAGGCGACCTTCTCGGCCGCGACCTGGGTCTTGAAGAACTCTTCGAGCGCGGCCGCGGCGGCGGCGGGTCCCGGGTAGTGTCCGCGGTATTCGTACGGGAAGGGGAGCCGATAGACCTCGGCAGCAAAGGGTCCGAACCCGAACTTGTAGGGCCGGACCTTGCTCGTCATGCTCATCGTCAGCAACGTGCGGCCATGGAACGCGTGCTCGAAGACGACGATCGCCTCGCGGCCCGTGGCGTGGCGGGCGATCTTGACGGCGTTCTCGAGGGCCTCGGCGCCGCTGTTGGCGAGCATGGTCTTCTTGGCGAAGGCGCCGGGGGTGATCGCGTTCAGCTTCTCGGCCAGGGCGATGTAGCCCTCGTAGGGGGCCACGCTGAAGCAGGTGTGCGTGAATTTCTCGAGCTGAGCGGCGGCGGCCCGGACGACCTCGGGATTGGCGTGACCGGCGTTGAGGGTCCCGATGCCCCCCGCGAAATCGAGCAGGACGTTGCCGTCCACGTCGGTCAGCAGGGCCCCCCGGGCGCTCGCCGCGTAGATCGGGGTCGAATGCCCGATTCCCCGGGGAACGGCGGCATCTCGCCGGGCCCCAAGCTCGAGGGAGCGGGGCCCCGGAAGGGCGGTTTTGAGGCTGATCGAAGACATGATTTGAAGCTTCCGGGTCGGGTGAAGCGAAGAGGAGAGAGCCTACCACGGGGCCTCGGAA
>JANMBR010000175.1:0-2793 GCA_031360505.1 Acidobacteriota bacterium | reverse complement strand
TTTCCCGTCGACGCCAGGAAGTTTCCGATCACCGCGATCGCCGGATTGAAGAACGTGGGGTTGACCGCGCCCGCCGAGGAAACGGCGGGGGTCGGAGCGGGCGCGGCCGGCTCCGGCGTCGCCTGCGGCTCGGGCTGCGGCTCCGGCGTCGGCGTCGGCGCCTGCGCCATGGCCGATGCTGCCGCCGCGAGCCACAGGGCATAAACGGGAATGCAGAATCGCTTGTTCAGATGACCTCCTCTGGAAATCTCGTGGTCGTGGGGAAGGGCGCGACGGGCGCGCGCTCCCGGCAACGCTACGAGCTCGAGGGAGGAGAGCGGCCCGAGAGATCGCGGCCCGCAAGGCGGGACTGCTGGAGGGGCTCGCTGCAGGAGGGCGCCGGCGCGCAGGGCGTCGCGGTAAGGACGACGGCGAGGGCAGGCCACAGAACCAGGGTGCCGCCCGACATGCACGCGATGCATCCATGCGCGGGGGCCGGGGCGGTCGCCGTTGCCGAGATTTCGGGCCCGGCGAGCCGCCCGCGCACGCCCGCCGGCTCCGGGTGGAGTCCGAACGACGCCGCGATCGAGAGGCAGAGCGCTGCCCCGAGCGCCACGCGCGCCAGGAGAGAGCGTTTCGTTCTGTGCAGCATCATGTTTGCAAAGCCCGCGATCGGCATTCTATTCCCCTGCGGACCCGACGGCGCCGCTCATCTGCATAGAATGCCGGCGTGAGCAGCCATTCCCACGGGTCCGAACCCGTCCCGACGATCCCGGCCGAGGAGAGCCGGGCGCTGCGCCAGCGCATGCACTGGCTGCTCGGGTTCACGTTTCTCCACGTGTTCGGGGAGGGGGCCCTGGCCCTCTTCGAGGCGCTCCGGACGGGCAGCCTCGCGCTGCTCGCCTTCGGTCTGGAGAGTGTCATCGAAGGCGGCGCGGCCTTCCTCGCCGTGCGGCACCTGCGCCACCTCGCCGACGAGGAGGAGGACCACGCCCACCGCGACCAGGTGCTCGCGCGCTGGATCGGCGTCTCGTTTCTCGGGCTCGCGACCTACACGCTCGCGCGCGGCGTCTTCGAGCTCGTGCGGGGTGCGCACGTCGAACCGAGCGTGCTCGGCCTCTTCCTGACCGTGTTCGCGACGTTTGGAATGCCTCTCGTCGGGTACTTCAAGTGGAAGACCAGCCGCCGCCTCGGAAGCAAGGGGCTGGCTGCCGAAGCAAAAGAATCGATCGCGTGCTCGATCGACTCCGCGCTGACGATGATCGCGATGATCGCGGGACTGCTCGCCGCGCCGCACTGGGTGGATCCGGCCCTGTCGCTGCTGATGGTCCCGTGGTTCCTGCGGGAAGGGCTGGCGCACGTGAGGGGGCGGGTGCATGCACACGTCCATTGAAGGGGACCGATTCTTGTTAAGATGGGCGCCTGACAGCCTTGAATCCTTTTTCGCCCCCACGGCATACATGTCTCTGTAAGGAGTTTTCTTCATGTCGAACGACAACGTGACCCAGGTCTCCGACGCCAGCTTCGACGGGGACATTCTCAAGAGCGCAGTCCCGGTCCTGGTGGACTTCTGGGCGCCCTGGTGCGGGCCCTGCCGCTCCGTGGCCCCGATCGTGGAGGACCTGGCGACGCAGTACGCCGGCAAGATCAAGGTGGCCAAGATCAACGTGGACGAGTCGACCGAGGTCGCCACGCGCTACCAGATCACGTCCATCCCGACTTTCATCCTCTTCAAAAACGGCCAGGTGGCCGACCGCGCGCTCGGCGCCCTGCCCAAGAGCGAGTTCATCAAGCTCATCGACCGCAACCTCTAAGGCCCGGGCCAAAAGGCGGGTCAAAGGGCCCCTGCGGGCCCTTTTCCTTTTTCGGCGGACGCGACCCGCGCTGCGACCCGGTGTGACATGTAATCTGACGGGTGCCCCCGTCGTTCCACCGGGGGGACGAAGCTGGAACAAGCCGCCCCCGAGGGGCCGTTGGACGGAGCGAGATGAAGAAGCTGATCTGGATCGTCGTGGTCCTCGCCGCGGGCGCGGGGGCGTTCATCTTGCTTTCGGGCCCGAAGAAGTCCGACCCGAAGTACCGCACTGCCGTCGTGGACACGGGTAACGTGACGCAAACCGTCACGGCCACCGGCACCCTCTCCTCGGTCATTACCGTCAAGGTGGGCAGCGTGGTGTCCGGGATCGTCGCGGCGCTCCACGCCGACTTCAACAAGCAGGTCAAGAAGGGAGAGGTCCTGGCCGAACTCGACCCGACTCCCTTCCAGGCGCGGATCGACCAGAGCCGCGCGGGGCTCGACAAGGCGCGCGTGGAGGTGCGCAATACTGAGATCGGTTTGCGCCGGCAGAAGGCGCTCGGCGAGCAGGGCCTGGCGCCGCAGGCGGACCTGGACCAGGCGCAGGCGAACTACGACTCGGCCGTGGCTTCGGTGGCACAGGCCCAGGCCACGTTGGAGCAGGCGCAGACCGACCTGAAGAACAGCAGGATCGTCGCGCCGATCGACGGCGTCGTCGTGGACCGCCAGTACGACGTCGGGCAGAGCGTGGCCGCGTCTTTCCAGGCGCCCACGATCTTCACGATCGCTCAGGACCTCACGAAGATGCAGGTCTCGGCCGACGTCTCCGAGTCCGACATCGGGATGTGCAAGGTCGGTCAGCCCGTGCACTTCACCGTGGACGCCTACCCGGACCAGAGCTTCCGCGGCGCCATCTCCCAGATCCGTCTGAACGCGACGGTCAATCAGAACGTCGTCACGTATCCGGTGATCATCGACGTGCCCAATCCCGATCTCGCCCTGCGCCCGAACATGACGGC
>JANMBR010000136.1:0-32704 GCA_031360505.1 Acidobacteriota bacterium | reverse complement strand
GTCGGCAAGCGCCTCCAGGCCGCCGAACGCAAGGCTCCGGCCTGCTCGGGCCCCGTGCCGACGGGCAAGGGCCACGTCTGGGTCGAGCCCGAGCTCGTCTGCGAGGTCCGCTTCAAGGAGCGCACGGGCGACGGCCTCCTGCGGCACCCGACCTTCCTGCGCTTGCGCGACGACAAGCCGCTCGCCGAATGCGCGTGCGAGGACGAGGCGCCGGCCGAGGGAGAAGCGGAGCCGAAGGTCGAATCGGTCGAGGAGCAGGAGAAGACCGTTCCGCTCTCCAACCTCGACAAGATCTTCTGGCCGGAGGAGGGCTACACGAAAGGCGACCTGATCGAGTACTACCGCGCCATCTCGCCCTGGCTATTGCCGTACCTCAAGGACCGCCCGGTCGTCATGACGCGCTACCCCGACGGCATCCACGGAAAGTCGTTCTTCCAGAAAGATGCCCCGTCGTTTGCGCCGTCGTGGCTGCGGCTCGAACGGATCTGGAGCGAGCACGCCGAGCGGGAGATCGACTACTTCGTGTGCGACGACCTCGAGTCGCTGCTCTACGTCGCGAACCTCGGATCGATCCCGCTCCACATCTGGTCGAGCCGCGTGGCCTCGCCCGAGCGGCCCGACTGGTGCATCCTCGACCTCGACCCCAAGGGCGCGCCGTTCTCGCACGTCGTGAAGATCGCGCGCGCGATCCACGCGCTCTGCGAAAGGATCGGCCTGCCCGACTACATCAAGACGAGCGGCGCGACGGGCCTCCACGTCCTGCTGCCGCTCGGCGGCCAGTGCACATATGCCGAGTCGCGCACACTCGGGGAGATCATGGCGAAGACGATCGAGCAGGAGCTGCCGCAGATCGCGACGACGGCGCGGGCGATCTCCGCGCGGGGCGGCAAGGTGTACATCGACTACCTGCAGAACGGCCACGGCAAGACGATCGCCGGGCCGTTCTCGGCGCGGCCAGTCGTCGCGGCGTCCTGCTCGGCCCCCCTCTCATGGAACGAGATCAACGCGAAGCTCGACCCGAAGAACTACACGCTGGAATCCCTGCCGGCGCGGATGAAGAAGCTGAAGAAGGACCCGCTCGCCCCGGTGCTGACGGAGAAGCCGGATCTCCAGCGCGCGCTCGCGCGACTGACGCAGCGCGTGAAGGGGTGAGGGCGCCCCTCACCCCTTCCCTCTCCCGCCGGGAGAGGGAGTTCTTCAGGGACGGCCCGGCTCTCTAATCCCCCTCTCCACCGAACGGGGGCAGAGTGAGGGGGTCACGGCATCAGCCCCTGCAGCTGCGCCGCGAGCTTTGGCCCGGACCCGGCGTCCTCGTGCTTGAAGAACACGTACGCCTCGCCCCACTTCTGCCCGCGGACGCGCTCGGCCCATGCGGCCACGTCCGCCTCCGTGTAGTCCTGCCGGCGCAGTCTCAGGTATCCCCAGTCGGCCGTCGCGACGAGCGGCGTCGCAAGGTCTTCATCCTCGGCAATGCAGAGCGCGGCGCCACGCGACCGCAGCGCCTCGAACACATCCTCCTCGAACCACGAGGCGTGGCGAAACTCGAAGGCCGCGCGGCGGCCTTCCGGAATCGTCTGTAGGAACGCCTCGAGGCGCGGCAGGTCCTTCTTCAGGTTCGGCGGCAACTGGAAGAGCGCGGGACCGAGCCGCTGGCCGAGCGTCGCGGCGACCCCGAAGAAGTAAGCGACCTCCTCGCCCGCCTCCTTCAGCCGCTTGTGGTGCGTGATCCGCTGCGAGGCCTTGAGCACGAAGCGGAACGCCTCCGGGACCTGAGTCGCCCAGCCCTCCAGCATCGCCGGCTTCGGCATCCGGTAGAACGTGTTGTTGATCTCGACCGCGGGCAGGCGCTCGGAGTAGTAGCGCAGCATCGCGTCGGCGGAAAGCTCTTCCGGGTAGAAGCTGCCCTTCCACTCCTTGTAGCTGAATCCACTCGTCCCGGCGAGGACGCGCATGACCGGACCCTACCATTGGTGCAATGTGCTACACTGTGCTACATGATCCGTCCAAGCCGCCACGTCGGAGTCCGCGAGCTCCGTCAGAACCTGTCGGTCTACCTGCGCCGCGTCCGCGCCGGCCAGACGCTGGAAGTCACCGAGCGTGGCAAACCGGTCGCCCTGCTCGCCCCGATTCCCGATTCTGACTCGGCGCTGTCGCGGCTAATTTCGTCTGGCCGCGCCACCTCGCCGATCGGCGACCTCTGCGATCTCCCGCCACTGCCGAGCCGGCGCCGTCGCCGGCCGATGAGCCTCGGCGAGGCGCTGGAAGCGACGCGAGCCGAACGCCTTTGAGCGCTCGCGTCGTCTATCTCGATTCGTCGGCAATCATCAAGCTCATCGCTCCACAGGCCGAGACGCCGGGGCTGCTCGCGTACCTTGCCGAGCGCCCGCGGCTCGTTTCCAGCGCGCTTTCCCGAGTCGAGACTCACCGCGCCATTCGGCGAGCCGGAGGGACCCGCTCGGACCGAAGACGTGCGGAGGAGGTACTCGCCCGGATCGCCCTCGTCCGGATCGACGAGAGCATCCTCCAGCAGGCTGCCGACCTGGCGCCCGCCGACCTGAGGACACTCGACGCCCTTCATCTCGCGACGGCGCTTTTCTTCGGGCCGGATCTCGCCGAGCTCGTCACGTATGACCGGCGTCTGGCCGACGCCGCAGTCGCGGCGGGCATGGAGGTCGTGACCCCCCGGTGAATTCGCTTGCGCCCCGCCCACCCCGCTTCGATCCGCGCCGCCGCCGCACCGTGACGCTCGCCCTCATCCTCGTCACGGCGCTCGCGTCCTTCGAGTCGACGGTCGTCTCGACGGCGATGCCGACGATCATCGGCGACCTCGGAGGGCTGCCCCTCTATTCGTGGGTCTTCTCGATCTACCTGCTCACCTCGACCGTCATGATGCCGATCTACGGCCGGCTTGCCGACATTTACGGCCGCCGCCGCATCCTGCTCGTCGCGATCTCGGTCTTTCTCGCCGGAGCGATCGCGTGCGGCTTCGCGCGGTCCATGCCGCAGCTGATCGCGGCCCGGGCCCTCCAGGGCCTCGGCGCGGCCGGCCTGATCCCGGTGGCGCTGACCGTGTCGGGAGATCTGTACTCGCTCAAGGAGCGCGCAAAGATCCAGGGGCTCTTCTCGGGTGTGTGGGGCGTCGCGAGCCTCGTCGGGCCCCTGATCGGCGCGTGGATGACGATGACGCTCGGCTGGCGCTCGATCTTCACGATCAACATCCCGCTCGGAATCCTCGCCTTCGTGCTCGTTGCGACGAAGATGATCGAGTCGCGCGCGACGCTGCCCGATCCGCTCGACGTGGCCGGAGGCGCGAGCCTCGCCGTCGGCGTCACGGCTCTGCTCTTCGCCGTTCTCCACGGCTCGGGCTCGGGATCAATCGGCTTGCCCGTGCGCCTCGCCCTGCTCACAGCGGCGGCGGTCTCGCTGACGATCTTCGCGCGGCTCCAACTGCGCCGCGCCCATCCGCTCATCCCGCCCTCGCTCTTCCGGCAGATGCGCACGGCGGCGCCCTACCTCGGCGGCGTCCTGATGGGAACGACCATCTATGGCGTCGACACTTTCGTGCCCCTCTTCGTCCAGGGCGCCCGCGGCGGAACGGCTGGCGCGGCTGGGGCGGTCGTCACGCCGCTCGTCTTTCTGTGGGCCATCTCGGCCGCCATTGGCGCAAAGCTCGTCGTCCGCTTCGGGTTTCGCCGCACCGCACGCTGGGGTGCGGTCCTCATCCTCACGGGGCTGGTCGCTCTCGTGGCCGCCGCGTGGATGAACGCGTCGGTGCCCTGGATCTCAGCCGCCTGCGCCATCGTGGGCGCGGGGCTGGGCCCTTCTTCGATCTCACAGGTCCTCGCGATCCAGAACGTCGTCGCCGAGCAGCAGCGGGGCGTCGCCACGAGCCTCGTCCCGTTCTTCCGGACCGTTGGGGGCTCGATCGGCGTCGGGGCGCTCGGCGGACTGCTCGCGGCTGGCCTCACGCGACGCCTCGGACCGGCCGCCGAAACGGCTGGCCACCTGCTCGCCAGAAGAGCCGCCGCTGGCGGAATCGCCCCGGAAGCCTTTCGCGACGCCATCGAGCGCTCGCTGCTCCCGGTCTTCGGAATCCTCGCGGGAGTCGCCGTACTCAATCTTCTCGTGGCCGGGCGCTTCCCCGAACGCGCCGTGGGCCTCGAGGAGCCGGATGCGGAGGAGATCGCAATCTCTGTTGATTAGGGCCTACCCGGTTTGCAGCACCTCCGCCGGGCGGCCCAAGGGCGGCGCTACGGCACGAGGGCCGACACCCCATCGCGGCGTCGTGCCGGGTGACGACTCCTCATCTTACCGGTGTCGAACTTCTCGACTCGCGGCCGCTCGCGCCGTCGCCTTGCGCCGATTGAGCTCCGCGTAGCCGTACACGAGCGCGAGCCCGCGGAACGGCTCCCAGCGCTCGGCGTACCGCCGCATCGCATCTTCCTTCGCCCTCTCCTTCCTGCCCAGCAGTCCCTGCGCGAGGTACTTCACGACGCCGAGGTCGCCCGCGGGAAAAATGTCGGCGCGGCCGAGCCCCCGCAGGAGCGCGATCTCCGCGGTCCAGCGCCCGACTCCGCGAAACGCGGTCAGCCGCTCGATCGCCTCCTCGTCGCCGAGCGCCGCGACCTCATTCTCGACGAGCGTGCCCTCCGTGAACGCGCTCGCAAGACCGTGGATGGCCTTAGCCTTCGACTCCGATAGTCGGAAACGGCGCAGCGTCGCCGGCGTCTCGCCCCCCATGGACTCGGGAGTCGGGAACGCGATGAAACCTTCCGATTCGAACCGGGCCCGCTTGCCGAACGTCTCCGCGAGCTCGCGCCGGATGTCGTACGCGAAGTGGAGATTGACCTGCTGCGCCAGGATCGCCGTGACGAGGGCTTCCCATAGCGACGGCACGCCGGCGCCACGCAGTCCCCGGAAGTCCCGGATCGCGGCTCCGATGACCGGGTCTTCGCGGAAGGACCGGTAGAACCGCGCGACCGGCTGAGCGGCGCCGAGCGCAACGTTTACGATTCGATCCGCCGCGGTTCGGGCCGCCGGCGAGCCAGCCTGCGGACCGGCGAGCGTCACCTCGAGGACCGCGCGCGCGGGAGTCCCGACCTGTTCGACCGAGAGCAGCGCTCCGCCGCGGCCGACCGGGAGCAATCGCCGATAGGCCCCGTCGAAACGATCGACGACTTCGGGAAAGCGCGTATAGCGCTGCGCCGTCAGCGCGAGCGAGTAGGGGCGCTGCGGGACGACCGAGAAGCGGACGCGCTCGTGTCCCATCGCAACGAGGCGTCAGGCGGACGGCGGCGAATGAACAAACCTCATCGCGACCTCGTCGGGCGGCCACCCCTGCTCGCGCACGAGCTGCACCATGAGAAGCGCAAGGGGCTCGAGATAGCGAGCCCGCTTCAACGGCCCACAGTCGACGGGCGTGAGGCCACAGGAGGTAACGATCTCGGACACGGTCGCCCTGGCAGAGCCGTCATCGCCGCAGAGGAAGATGGACGGAGAAAGGCGGGCGAGGGCCTGTTGGCTGCGCAACAGCTCCGCATAGACATAGTTGAAGGCTTTCACGACTCGCGCGCCTCTGGCCAGACCCGCGAGCACCTCGGCACCGGAGCTCAGATGCCCGACCGCAAGGCTGCGGCCCTCCGCGGCCTCCGGATTGGACGGGTCGAGGAGAATCTTGCCGGAGAGGTCGCCAAGCAGGGACATCGCGCTGGCAGAATGCTCCCAGCGGACGCAGAAGCACAGAAGTTCGGCTGCCTCGGCCGCGGCCCGATAGTCGAGCAAGCCCGCCGCACCGATCGACTTCGCCAATGGCCCGGCAGCCTCGGGGAAGCGAGATCCGATGATGACCTCGTGACCGTGCCTCGCAAAGAGGCCGGCGAGAGCCGAGCCGATGCCACCGGTTCCGATGACGGCAATGCGCATTGGAGTGTTCCTATATTACGGTCTTCTCAATTGAGGAAAAGAGCACGGGGAATTTTCCTGGATCCGGAACGAGCGAATGGGCTTAGCCTAGAAGGCCAAAAGGGGAATTCGATGCGCTTTCTGTTGCGACTTCTGGTCAACGCCGCGGCGCTCTGGGTCGCGGTGCGGATCGTTCCGGGCATCACGTACAGCGGGGACTGGGCGCCGTTCTTTGGCGTTGCGCTCGTCTTCGGCCTGATCAACGCCTTCATCCGGCCGCTCGTGAAGCTCCTGACTCTCCCGATCATTTTTCTGACGCTCGGGCTGTTCGCGCTCGTCGTCAACGGAATGATGCTGATGTTGACGAGCTGGCTGTCGAACAAGCTCGCGATGAACTTCCAGGTGAGCGGATGCTGGACCGCGATCCTCGGCGCGCTCGTCGTCTCGATCGTCAGCGCCCTGCTGTCGACGTTCCTGGCGGACGCGGAGTAAATCGCGCCGACAGCTCCGAAGTCCGCCGCAGGCGCGCTGCCACCGCGGTCTCCCGCGTGCCCGTCAACGAAGACCGCAGCAAAAGCGGCTCAGCGACCTCGTCAGACCCCGCCTCCCGACGGTCCCGGCAGTGAAAAGCGGAATGTCGCGCCGAGTCCTTCCCGGCTCTCGACGGACACCGTCCCGCCGTGAGCCTCCGTCAGTGTCTTGACGATGGTGAGACCCAGGCCCGTTCCGCCGGTCTCCGAATCGGACTCCCCCTTGTCGAAGACTCGGTCGATGAGCCCGTCGGGAATTCCCGCGCCGTCGTCGCTGACCCAGCACTCGACGCCGCCTCCGTCATCAAGTCCGCGGGCCCCGATGACGACCTCTCCCCCTGGCGTGTGTTTGATCGCGTTGGCAATCAAATTCTGGAAGACGCGCCGCAGTTGACTCGCGTCCGCGTACACGGCCACCTCGTCGGGGACCGCATTGATCAGACGCGTTTTGGCGATTCCCGCCACGGCGTTCAGGTCGAGAACCAGGGACTCGGCGAAGGGCCACAAGTCGAACGACCGCCGCTGAAGCCGCACGGCGGTGTCGGCTTCGATGTGGACGTTTTCGTCGAGGATCTTGCGGACCAGCTCTTCGAGATGCTGCACGTTGCGGTGCAGGGCCTTCAACGGCCGGGAGCTATCCGGACTGTCGGTCCGGCCGCGGAGGGCCGACTCCAGGACTCGCGAAGTCAGAGAAATGGCGTTCAGAGGAGTGCGCAGATCGTGAGCCACGAACGCCAGGTACTCTTCCCTGCGCTGCTGCACTTCCAGCGCCCGCGCTGCCGCGTAGGTCTGCACCGCCAGCCCGATCGCCTGGTCGAGCACGCGGTTAACGATGTGAAAAGGCCTGCCTTGAAGGGTCAGACCGTTCTCGTCGGCCAGGTCGTGGATGCAGCCGCGCAGGATGTTGTATTCCGCGACGACCTCTTCGATGTCGAATCCGTCCTGGACACGCTGCAGTCCATGGGCCGGCGGGCTAGCCTCGCGGTGCGCCTCGGAGATCGTGTCCTCGGAGCGGGTCCGCAACGCCGTGGCCAATTCCGAGAGCAGCTCGGGAATGTGATCGTCGAGCGTCGGAACATCCAGATGCTGGGCGGAGGCCAGTTCCCGCACCTGCCCACGCCAGCGCGAAAGCAGGGCTTCGCGATGCCGATCGATCAGCGCCGACAATCGGACCAGAACGTCGATACAACCCCCGTCTCAGGGCGGGTGCCGGGGTGTCCCGCCATCACGCCTCCCGGGCGTTCGAAAACGCGTCACCGTGTCTTCCCGAGCTTGCGCATGCTATCCCCTTTTGGCAGATCCGGCGCACTCGTGGTCTCGATCTTCAGCGCGCTGCTGTCGACGTTCCTGGCGGACACGGAGTAAACCGCCCCGACAACTCCGCCATCCGCCGCAGGCGCGCGCCCACCTCGGGGCTCCACGCGCCCTCCGGCGCGCGCCACGCCCAGGCGCCCTCCGGCAGCGCGGGCGTGTTCATCCGCGCCTCGCTGCCAAGGCCGAGGACGTCCTGCATGGGCACGATCGCGCGCTCCGCGACGGAATCGTAGGCCGCGCGGATCAGGTACCACTCGACCTCGCGGCCGTCGCACCCGAGGTAATCCCAGACGCGCTCGCGCTCTTCCGGCTTCAGCGCCGCGTACCAGCCCCGCGCCGTGTCGTTGTCGTGCGTGCCCGTATAGACGACGCAGTTTCGCGGGTACCGATGCGGCAGGTAGTCGCTGTCGGAGCCATTGAAGCCGAACTGCAGGATCTTCATCCCGGGAAATCCCAGGGCGTCGAGCAACTCTCGGACGTCATCGTCGATGTCGCCGAGGTCTTCGGCAAGGATCGGCAGCGCGCCGAGCTTCTGGAACGCGGCGTCGAAGAGCGCCCGCCCTGGTCCCGGCACCCAGCGGCCGCCGAGCGCCGTCCGTTCCGTGGCCGGCACGGACCAGTACGCGGAAAATGCCCGAAAATGGTCGATGCGAAGAAGGTCGCAGGTCTGGAGACACGACCGGATGCGCGCGATCCACCAGGCGTAGCCCTCGTCCTTCAGTACGTCCCAGCGGTAGAGGGGATTGCCCCAGAGCTGGCCGGTCGCGCTGAAGTAGTCGGGAGGCACGCCGGCGACCGCCGTGGGCCGGCCGGTCCCGTCGAGCTGGAAGAGATCCTGGTTCGCCCAGACGTCCGCGCTGTCGTGCGCCGCGTAAATCGGGATGTCGCCCACGACGGCAATGCCGCGCTCGGAGGCCGCGCGGCGCACGCGGCCCCACTGGCGAGAGAAGACGAACTGGACGTACCGCTCGTAGTCCATCTCCGGGCCGAGCGTCTCGTCGGCCGCGGCCAGCGCTTCCGCGTCGCGAAACGCGAGGTCCGGCCCCCAGTCGGTCCATGCACGGCCCGAGAAATAGGTCTTGAGCGCGGCAAAGCGGCCCCAGTCCTCGAGCCATGCGGCCTGTTCCGGGGCGTGCAGGAAGGCGGACAGCTCATCTCGCTGCGCCGGGGAGGCGAGATGCTCGAACTGTTCCCACGACTGGCGCAGGAGGTGTTCCTTCCAATCGCGCACGGCGGCAAAGTCGATTCGACCGTGGGGAAACTGCGGCGCGTTCTCCAGCGCTTCGGGTTGAAGCAGCCGGTCCTCCACGAGCCGCTCGGGAGAGATGAGGAGCGGGTTTCCGGCAAACGCCGATGAGCTCGTGTAAGGCGAGCTGCCTCCCCCGGTCGGCCCGAGCGGCAGCACCTGCCAGAGCGTCTGCCCTGCAGCCGCCGCCCAGTCGAGAAAGCGGTCCACGGAAGGGCCGAGATCGCCGATGCCGAAGGGACCCGGCAGAGACGAGGGGTGAAGGAGAATTCCCGCGGCGCGCGAGCCGGCGGCCTTTCGTCGGTCGTCGGTCGTCGTGCTCAATCGGTCGTGAGTGAGATCATCCAGCGTTGCCAAGGGTCAGTAATGATACCGGGCCTGAACGAAGTCGACGCGCCCCTCGCCTCAGCGACACGGTGACGATTAACACTAGGGAGCGGCCTGGTATCTCGTGGCCTCGCGGCTCTTGCCTCCCCACCAAATCATCATCCCCGTCTCGTTCGGATGCGCGAGACCGGTGTGCCAGGGGCGGACGCGCAGGGTGTAGCCGAGGCCGGCGCCAGAGGGCTTGCGGTGCGAGAGGCGGAACACTCCCACTTCGCCCTCGCGTCCGGCCGGCTCGAAGCGCAGCGCGGTGCCGGATTCGAGCGTTCCGTCCGCTTCGATCTGCCCCTCGAAGAGCTCGACGGCGACGTCCGCCGCGTCGAGGCCGTTCAACCTCACGCGCGCGACGACGTCGAACGCCGAGGCGGGCGGAAGGGTCGATGGGTCCGGGTCGATCTCCACCCCGTCGAAGTTGACGCCCGGCCAGGCCGCGCGCACGCGCTCTTTCCAGGCGACGAGCAGCTTCAGCGGAGCGCGGTCGTTGCCCTTCAACGCCCGGCGATGGAACGCGCCCGGGACATAACATTCCTCGAGGTACTCCGAGACCATGCGGTCGGACGAGAACGCTTTCGCGACCTTCGACGCCGCCACGATCATGCGATCGATCCAGCGCTGCGGCAGTCCCGACGCGTCGCGGTCGAAGAACATCGGGAGCAGGCGCTTCTCGAGCGCGTCGTAGAGCGCCTGGGCGATCTCCTCGTCCCCGGCCTGGTCCTTCGCCTCGCCGATGACGAAGCCCGCCTCGTCGTGCGGCGCCTCGTCCCACCATCCGTCCAGAACGGAGAGATTCAGAGCGCCGTTCATCGCGGCCTTCATACCGGAAGTCCCCGAGGCCTCGCGCGGGCGCTCGGGCGTGTTCAGCCACACGTCGCAGCCGGCCACGAGCGTGCGCGCGAGCGCCATGTCGTAGTCGGGCAGGAAGAGGACCCGGCCCTTCAATTCCGGCCGTTCCGCCGCGCGCGCGACCGTCCGCAGAAACTCCTTGCCGGCCTCGTCGCGCGGATGGGCTTTTCCGGCAAAGAGGATCTGCACCGGCCGGTCGATCTGGTGGAGGAGATATTCGAGCCGCTTCGGCTCGCGGAAGAGCAGGGTCGCGCGCTTGTATGTCGCGAAGCGGCGCGCGAATCCGATCGTCAGGGCCCGCGGGTCGAGGGCGCGCGCGGCCTCGGCAATCTCTTCTTCCCGGGCGCCCTGGCGGCGCTTCTCCTCGACGAGCTTCTCGCGGCACGCCGTCACCAGGCGCGCCCGCAGGGCTTCGTGCGCCCGCCAGAGCTCGCCGCGGTCCACGTCCTCGGGGTGCTCGAGGACGCCCGTCGCCGCGATTTCCGGCGCCGTCCACGTCGGAGCGTGCACGCCGTTGGTGATCGGTTTGATCGGGACTTCCGAAAGCGGCAGGTCCGGCATCACGCCCCGCCAGAGCTTGCGCGAGACGCCCGCGTGCAGGCGCGACACGGCGTTCTGGTGGGTCGACAGGCGCATCGCGAGCACGGCCATCGAGAAGAGCTCGCGCGACTGGTCGCCCACTTCGCGGCCAAGCTCGAACAGCTCGTCGAAGGTGATGCCGAGCTCGTTGACGTACCCGCCGAAGTACTTCCAGAGCAGCTCCGGGGCGAACACGTCAATGCCCGCGGGCACGGGCGTATGGGTCGTGAAGATGTTGCCCGTCGTCGCGACCTCGCGGGCCTCGGCGAACGAGAGGTGCTCCTCCTGCACCAGGCGGCGGATCCTCTCGAGCGAGACGAAGGCGGCGTGGCCTTCGTTGATGTGGCGGATCGTCGGCTTCAGGCCGAGCTTCTCGAGGGCGCGCAGGCCGCCAATCCCGAGCACGATCTCCTGCTGGAGGCGCGTCTCGAAACCGCCGCCGTAGAGTCTCGCCGTGATCTCCCGGTCGGTCGCCTCGTTCTCGGGCAGGTTCGTATCGAGCAGAAGGAGGGGCACGCGCCCGACCTTGGCGATGCGGATGAGCAGGTGCACGGTCCGACCCGCGAGATCCACCGTGACGATCGGGGGGCTGCCGTCCGGCGTCTCGGCGATCGAGAGCGGCAGCTCGTCCGGCTCGAGCACCGGGTAGGCCTCGTTCTGCATGCCGTCGTCGTTGACGACCTGCCGAAAGTACCCCTCCCGATAGAAGAGCCCCACGCCCGTCAGCGGCACGCCGAGGTCGCTCGCGGACTTCAGGTGGTCGCCGGCGAGGACTCCGAGCCCCCCCGCGTAGATGGGCAGGACTTCGGTCAGCCCGAACTCCGCCGAAAAGTAGGCGATCAACTCGCCGCGCGCCACGAGCTCCCGGGCCGCCGGGTGCTTGGGCTCGGCCAGGTCCTCCTCGGTCAGCTGCCGGACCTTGGCGAGGAGCTCTGCCTGGTAGGTCGGGTCCTCGGCAGCGTACCGGAGCCGCTCGGCCGACACCTCCCGGAAGAGCTTCACCGGGTTGCCGCCCGACCGCCGCCAGGCCTCCGGGTCCAGGAATTCGAAGAGCGCGCGCACGTCGGCCCGCCACGTCCAGCGGAGATCGTGGGAGAGGGCGAAGAGAGGAAGGAGCTTCTCGGGGACGCCGGAGACCCGAAAGGCCTGTTCGAGAACGGGTGTCAAATCAATATGGAGTGTACCAGACCGCCCGGACCCACTAACCCCTGTGGCTTCAGAGACCTGGAAGGCTCTGCGCCGGCGGTGCGTCGGTCACCTTGACCGACAGCTTCTCGCCGAGGGCGAGGAACCGCTCGACCCATCGCCGCGCATCCTCGAAGCCGCCCTCCGCCTCGCGCCGGCGGCCCGGCAGGATCTGGCGCAGGAGCCGGTAATAGGTGTTCTGAACCTTCCAGAAGTCCACCTCGAACGGCAGTCGACCCGCCAGGTCCACGACCGCTTCGAGCTGTTCCAGCCGTTCGAGATCCGAGGGGCTTGCCCGCAACCCTTGCGCCAGCCGCTCGACGGTGTGCTCGACGGCCAGCCCCAGCCCATCCTCGTGGAGGGTTATCCCGACGTTGCTGGCTTCGTCGAGGATCGCGGAAAGCCGCGCCAGGTCGAGCTGGTCGGCTTCGCGCTCGAGCTCCGCGCGCAGGCTCGTGTTCAGCGCCAGCTCCGCCGCCATCCGGAACCCGCGCGGCTGAGGGATCGCGTTGCTCGACAGAAAGCGCATGAGCGGGGCGTTCTGCTCGTAGATCTGCCGGTACACCCCGTCCGCGTCGCGCAGGACCGAGCGCAGGATCAGGCCGAGCACGTGCTTCTGCTCGTCGCGAAAGAGAAGCCGCAGGGCGTAAACGCCCGATCCGAAGTTGCGATCGATGAGGCGTAGGCTCTCGGTGAGATCGGCCCTCAGAAAGAGCGCGTCGGCCTTCGCCACGAGCTCCTCGTGGGCCTGCTTGCCCGGGAACGGCACGGCGCCGCCGGAAAGATTGTGGTCCCCGAGGTGGAGCACCCCGTACGCCACCTCCTCCGACTCCCCCGTGACGGCCGACGTCACCCGGGCGCTGCCGAGGACGAGGCGCGCCCGACCGCTCGAGAGGACGCGATGGTCTTCGCGGCGCACGCCGTAGCAATAGACGCTGGCGTTCTCGCCGTAGCTCGTGAAGAGCGAGCTGACGCCGTAGTGGGCGCCGACCCGCTGGAGCGAGACCATGGCGGGCCGCACTGCCTCCTCGTAGATCCTCCGCCCGTCGCCCGCCGCGGGGTCGTTCGACTTGCCGCTCTCCAGCAGGTTCAGGAACCGCTCCTCGAGCCCGGCCCCGAAGAGCTCCTCCGAAAGCTGCAGCACGCGTCCGGCGTACTGAATGATCTGGCGCGATTCGATTCCGCCGATGTCGTCGAAGAACCAGCCGCAGCTCGTGTACATGAGTTGGGCGTGCCGCTGGAGCTCGAGCAGCTTCAGGGCCGCGATCCGCTCGGCCTGCGTGAGCTCCCGCCCCGCGTGCGTCGCGAGGAATCGCCGCGTCGTCTCCGGTGAGCGGTCGAGGACCACGCGGACGTACTCCTCGCGGGCCTGCCACGGATCCGGGAAGAGCGCGCCCGCCTTCGCCTCCCACAGCGGCGCGAGCGTGTCGCGCAGAGCGTCGAGGGCCTCCCGCAGCGGCGCGCGCCAGGCCTGCGACCACCCCGGGTGCAATCCCGACTGGCAGCCGCAGTTGGAACGCCACCGCTCGACGCCGTGGGCGCAGCTCCAGGAGGAATCCTCGAGAATCTGCGCCTCGTGGGTCGGCGGGTGCCTGCCGAGAAACTCGCCGTAGTTGGTCAGGCGCGCGAGGTCCTTGGCCGCCAGCGTGTGGAGCGCGTAGGCGAGCGCCATGTCGCCGTGGCGGTGGTGGTGCCCGTACGTCTCGCCATCGGTCGCGATGTGCACGAGCTGCGGGCGCCCCGCGTCCTCGGTGAAGCCCGCGGAGAGTCGTTCGGCCAGGCGCTCGCCGGTCGAGAGGAGCCGGTCGAACGCGACGGCGCGCGAGGTCGGGCCGTCGTAGAAGAAGACCGCGATCGCGCGCCCCGAGGGCAGCGACACGCTGTACGGCATCGTCGGATCGACGCCTGCCGCGGGCGCCTGCCGCCATGGGTCCTCGCCGAACTTGCGCACGTGGGTCGCCTGGTGCGGCGCGAGGATCGTGAAGACGATGCCGGCCTCGGCCAGCGCCTCGAGCGAAGCCGTGTCCACGGCGGTCTCCGGGAGCCACATCCCTTCGGGCTCGCGCCCGAAGCGGTGGACGAAGTCGCGCACGCCCCACGCCACCTGCGTGCGGCGGTCCCGCGGGCTCGCCAGCGGCAGGATCATGTGGTTGTAGGGCTGCGCGAGCGCCGAGCCGTGCCCGGAGAACCGGCCGGCGCTTTCCGCGTCCGCCGCGAGGATCGCGCGGTACACCTCCGGCTCCTTCTCCTCGAGCCAGGAGAGCAGCGTCGGCCCGAAGTTGAAGCTCATCGAAGCGTAGTTGTTGACGATCGAGACGATGCGATTTTCGGGGTCGAGGATGCGCGCGTCGGCGTTGGGCGCGTAGCACTCGGCGGCGATGCGCTCGTTCCAGTCGTGGTACGGGTACGCGGACGGCTGCCCTTCGATCGCCTCGAGCCAGGGATTTTCCCGGGGCGGCTGGTAAAAGTGTCCGTGGATGCAGACGTAGCGTTCCATCGGGAGCTCGCCTGCGCTACTTCGCCGCGGGCAGCGGCGGTACGGACCCCATCGCGGCCTCGATGGCGGCGTCGATTTCGGCCTCGGCATCGGACTCCACCGTGACAGGGTTGTCCGGCGCCAGCTTCAGGAAGACCGCTCCGAGCGGCGGCAGCGTGAGCGAAAGGCTGTGCGTGCGCCCATGGGCCGGCACGGCGAGCGCCACGGCGCGCCCGCGGTTTCCGATGCCGCTTCCGCCGTACTCGGCCGCGTCACTGTTCAGGATCTCGACCCAGTCCCCCTCCGCGCCGACCCCGACGAGGTAGCCGTAACGCGGCACCGGCGTGAAGTTGAAGGCCGCGACGATCGTGTCGCCAGGCTCGGGTCCCCGGCGCTCGAACGAGACGATGCTGTGATCGGCGTCGTGGCAGTCGATCCAGTCGAAGCCGCGCGGCTCGAAGTCGAGCGCGTGGAGCCCGGGCTCGGCGGCGTAGAGGCGATTCAGGTCGCGCACCCACATCTGAATACCCGCGTGGCGCGGAATTTCGAGCGCGCCCCAGTCGATGCTCGCGTCGTGGTTCCACTCGTGGCGCTGGCCGATCTCGCCGCCCATGAAAAGCAGCTTCTTGCCGGCCTGGCCCCACATGTAGGCGAAGAGCAGGCGCAGGTTGGCGAACTGCTGCCAGTCGTCGCCCGGCATCTTCGAAAGCAGCGACGCCTTGAGATGGACCACCTCGTCGTGCGACAGCGGCAGGACGAAATTCTCGGTGTACTGGTACATCCGCCGGAACGTGAGCTCGGTGTGGTGGAACTTGCGGAACACCGGATCGAGCTTCATGTAGTCGAGCATGTCGTTCATCCAGCCGAGGTCCCACTTCATGTCGAAGCCCAGGCCCCCGACGTAGGTCGGCCGCGAGACCATCGGCCACGATGTCGACTCCTCGGCGATCATGAGCACGTCCGGGTGCTTCTCGCGGACCTCGTCGTTCATGCGGCGCAAGAGCGAGATGGCCTCGAGGTTCTCCCAGCCGCCGTGCTTGTTCGGGATCCACTCGCCGGCCTTGCGCGAGTAGTCGAGGTGGAGCATGGAGGCGACCGCGTCCACGCGCAGGCCGTCGGCGTGGTACCGGTCGAGCCAGTAGAGAGCCGAGGACAGCAGGAAGCTGCGCACCTCGTTGCGCCCGTAGTTGAAGATGCAGCTCGACCAGTCGGGGTGGTACCCCTGCCTCCAGTCGGCGTGCTCGTAGAGGTGCGTCCCATCGAAGTAGACGAGGCCGTGCTCGTCGGACGGAAAGTGCGAGGGCACCCAGTCGAGGATCACGCCGATGCCCGCCTGGTGCAGCGTGTCCACGAGGTACATGAAGTCCTGGGCGGTGCCGAACCGGCTCGTCGGCGCGAAGAAGCCTGTGCCCTGGTAGCCCCACGATCCGGCGAACGGGTGTTCCATGACGGGCAGCAGCTCCACGTGCGTGAAGTGCATCTGCCGCACGTAGTGCGCGAGCGCTCCCGCGGCCTCGCGGTAGGTCAGGGACCGATTGCCCTCCTCGGGGACGCGGCGCCAGGATCCGAGGTGCACCTCGTAGATCGAGATCGGCGCCGAGGGCTCGTGCTTCTGCGCGCGCCCCAGGGCCCACTTGTCGTCGCGCCACCGGTATTCGAGGTCCCACACGACCGAGCCCGTGCGCGGCGGCGTCTCCTGCCGCACGGCGAACGGGTCCGCCTTGTCGACGCGGTATCCGGCCAGGCGCGATGCGATGTGGTACTTGTAAACTGACCCGCGCTCGACCCCCGGAAGGAAACCCTCCCAGACGCCCGACTGCGCGATCTCGCGCAACGGGTGCGCGTCCTGCTTCCATCCGTTGAAGTCGCCGATGACCGAGACCGACATGGCGTTCGGAGCGAACACCGCGAAGGAGGCCCCCGCGACGCCGTCCACCGTCCGCGGATGCGATCCGAGGCGCTCCCAGAGTCGCGCGTGCGTGCCCTCGTTGAAGAGGTGGAGGTCGTCGGCGCCGAAGAGCGAGGAGCCGTAGACCGGCGAGCCGGCGCGCGCGACCGACCCGGTGCGTCGTTTCTCGGCCAGAAGTACCCCCTCGTCGAAGTTTACCCCGGAGCCCGGGCGCAACGATTCGTCGCATAAACTGCGTCGCGATGGACGGGACCGCGATCGTCATCTGCGACGGATTGTTTTCGACCGCGAGCGGGAAAACCGCGCACGGCCTCGTCCGGGGCACCGACCGCTACCGCATCCTCGCGGTCATCGACGTACCCACGGCCGGCCGCGACGCGGGCGAGGTGCTCGACGGTGTGCGGCGCGATATCCCCGTCTACGCCTCGATTTCGGCGGCGCTCGATGCGCTCGGCTCGGCGCCCGACTTTTGCATCGTGGGCGTGGCCACCTCGGGCGGGCGGGTGACGCCGAGTCTGCGGGCGCTGCTCTTCGAGGCGATCGACGCGGGCATGTCTGTCGTCAACGGCCTCCACGAGTTCCTCGGGGATGATCCCGCGCTCGCGGCGGCCGCCGAACGCAAAGGCGTGACGATCCGCGACGTGCGGCGGACCGCGCGCCGCACGGACCTCCACTTCTGGGACGGCAAGATCCTCTCGGTCGGCGCTCCGCGCATCGCGGTGCTCGGCACCGACTGCGCGCTCGGCAAGCGCACGACGGCCCGCTTCCTGCTCGAGGCCTGCCACGAGGCCGGCATCCGGACCGAGCTCGTCTTCACGGGTCAGACCGGCTGGATGCAGGGTGCGCCGTTCGGCTTCATCTTCGACTCGGTGCCCAACGATTTCGTGTCGGGCGAGCTCGAGCACGCCATCGTCTCCTGCTGGGAGGCCTCGCGGCCCGAGCTCATCCTGCTCGAAGGCCAGTCCGCGCTGCGCAACCCCTCGGGGCCCGCGGGATCCGAGTTCATCCTTTCCGGACGCGCCGCGGGGGTCATTCTCCAGCACGCGCCCGGCCGGACGCACTACGAGGGCCTCGAGGAGTTCGACCTGCGCATCCCGCCCGTGTCCGACGAGATCGCGCTGATCCACACGCTCGGCGCGCGCACGCTCGCCGTGACGCTGAACGGTGAGGGCATGCGGCCCGAGGCGCTGCGCGCCGAGCAGCAGCGGCTGCGCTGGGGCCTCGGCATCCCCGTCGTGCGGCCTCTCGAGGAAGGCGTGGAGGCGCTCGTCCCGGTGATCCGTGAGTTCATCGCCAGCGAGCGCAAGGCGTGAAGATCATCCGCGCGACGAGCGCCATCGAAGACTTCGCGCTGACGCGGCCCTACGCCATCGCGGGCCAGGAGCCGGTCTCGACGGTCGGCAACGTGATCGTGCGGATCGAGTCCGAAGGCGGGCTCGTCGGCCTCGGCGCCGCCTCCCCCGGCGAGCACGTCACGGGCGAAACGCTCGAGGAGTGCAGCAAGGCGATCGTGACCGAGAATCTCGCGTGGCTGGTGGGCCGCGACGCCCGGACGCTGCCGCTGCTCTGCCGGGAGGCGTCCTCCCGCACACCGGGGACTCCGGCGGCCCGCGCCGCGATCGACATCGCGCTCCACGATCTGGTGGCGCAGCACCTCGGCGTGCCGCTCGTCGAGATGCTCGGCCGCGCCCATAGGGAGCTGCCGACCTCCATCACGATCGGGATCAAGTCCGTCGGCGAGACGCTCGCCGAGGGCGAGGAGTACGTCGGACGGGGCTTTCGCGTCCTGAAGGTCAAGATCGGCGACGCGCTCGACCTCGACCTCGAGCGCCTCCGGAAGCTGCGAGAGGGACTTGGTTCATCCGTCACGATCCGCGTGGACGCCAACATCGGTTACACCGTCGAGGAGACGGCCCGCTTTTTCGAGAGGACCGCACCGCTCGCCATCGAGTTCGTAGAGCAGCCCGTGCCGCGGGAGGCGTTCGCCGAGATCCGGACTCTGCCGCCGCGTGCGCGCGCCCGCATCGCCGCCGACGAAAGCCTGCACGACGAGAACGACGCCCTGTCGCTGGCCGCGCCCGAACCCCTCTGCGGGATCTTCAACATCAAGCTCATGAAGTGCGGCGGCGTGCGGCCGGCCATGCGCATCGCCGCAATCGCCGAGACCGCCGGCGTTGCTCTCATGTGGGGCTGCATGGACGAGAGCCGCATCTCGATTGCGGCCGCCCTGCATACGGCGTTCGCCTCGCCCGCCACGAGGTACCTGGACCTCGACGGCTCGCTCGACCTCGCCCGCGACGTCGTGGACGGCGGCTTCACGCTCGAAGCGGGTGTGATGCGCACGACCGGCGCGCCGGGGCTGGGCGTCATGCTCCGGTAGGCCCGCCCGCATCCATAACATCGTGGCGGATGCGGGCGGCCACAAGGGCCGCCCCTACGGCACCGGGAACCAGGCGACCCTCGTGGTGTCGTCGGGGCGGGGCTTGCCGCCGCCCGCATCCGCCCACTTCGGCGACTAATCGAACGCCGGGGCGTCGCCCCGGTACGGCAGCCAGACGAGCGCGAGCTTGCGCACGGTGATGTCGGCTTTCTTCGGGCGCAGGGTGAGCGTCTCGAGCTTCTCCGTCGCCGGATCGGCGGACGCCGCCGCTGCGGCGATCTCGGCCTGCAGCTCGGCGTCGAGCTCCTGGATCTGCTGGTCGATCGCGCCGACCGTATCCTCGGCGCGGCCGACGTCGCCGGCCTGCTTCATGGTCCGCCCCGCGCCGCGCGCCGCGGTCGTGGCCTTTCCGATCGTCGTGGCCGAGATGGTCTTTCGCCCGAAGAGCGCACCGAGGACGGTCGCTCCGACCGAGATGACGGTCTGCAGTCCCGCCTGGGTCGCCTCCTGCTTCTCGCGCGCGACGGTCTGCTCGGCCCGGCGCCGGCGCTCCTGGAGCGCGGCCAGCTTCGGGGCGTACTTCTGGCGGAGCTTGTCGGCCCCCGCGTCGCGCGCCTCGCGGGCGCCCTGGCCGATGCGCGACCGGAAGTCCGCTTCGCTCTCGCCCGGCTTCGAGACGGCGCCGGTCGAACCGCTCTGGAAGAGCTCGAGCGTGCGCTCCCGGTAAATCCAGGTCGCGAAGTCCTTGCCCCACCCCTCGTAGCTCTTCGGCTTGCCCGCCGCCGGCGCCAGGGTCGCAAAGCTTGCGCCCCGAACGGGCTCCTGGTCGCACTCCTCGGCCGTGAACGCGGCCTGCGCAGCCCCGGCCCAGTCGAGCGTCTCCGCGACCGCGGCCACTCGCGCGACCGTCTCCGTCGACGCGGCGCCGCTCTTCGCGTCCGCAAAGTGCGACTCGGCGAGGCCGAATACGGCGGCGCGATAGACCACGTTTTCACCGGACCCCCGCAGCGGCACGAAGAGCTGCGGGATGTCGGGCGGCAGAACGGGCCGCGCTCCCCCTGCGCCTCCGGCCTCGCCGCCAACACCGGCCGACGGCTTCGCGGCGGAGGCCTTCGGCGTCTGCCCGCGCTGAGGGTCCATGAGCGTCTTGATCTGGGCCCGCGTCAGCGGCCCGCGCAGATACGAGAGCGCCCAGCGCGTCTCGAACACTTCCGGTGCGTCCTCGTGCACATTGTTCAGGAGGAAGACCCGATTGCCGAGCCCTGCCAGGAGCTGCTCCATCCTTGCGCGGTCGAACTTCTGGGAGGCGCCGGCCGCAACGCCCTCGAGTCCTTCGAGGACGCGGGCCTTGTCGCGCTCGGTCTGGAGCCGCCCGAGAAACCAGGTTCCCGTGTTCGCGAGGCCCTTGTAGTCGAGGTCCACCGGGTTCTGCGTCGCGAGCACGACGCCGAGGCCGAAGGCGCGGCCCTGCTTCAAGAGCGTCAGCAACGGCGCCTTGGCGGGTGGCGTCGCGACCGGCGGGAAATAGCCGGCGATCTCGTCCATGTAGAGGATCGCCCGCAAGCTCGTCGTGCCGGACTGCGTTCGCATCCAGGAGACGACCTGGTTCAAGAGCAGCGTCACGAAGAACATCCGCTCGGAGTCGGACAGGTGCGCGATCGAGAAGATCGTGACTCGCGGTTTGCCTTTGGGCGAGCGCAGCATGGCTCCGATCTCGAGGGGCTCGCCCTCGAGCCACGTCGAGAAGCCCGGCGCGGCCAGCAGGTTGTTCAAGCTCATCGCCAGCGCGAAGCGGTCCTTGCCCGGGAAGAACGACTCGAGCTCGACGACGCCGATCTTCGAGAACGAAGGATTCTGGATGCGCGCGATCAGGGCGGCCAGATCCAGGTCCTCGCCCTTCTTCCAGGCCTCGGCGAGAACGGTGGAAACGAGGATGTGCTCGCGGCTCTTCAGGGGGTCCGCGTCCACGCCGAGCAGCGTCAGCAGCCCGGTGGCCGTCGAGCCGACGCGCTCGCGCAGCAGCTCTTCGTCCTCCCGCGCCGCGGGCTCCGGCGCGGCAAACGACTTCAGGATCGAGACCGGAAGCCCCGCCGTCGAGCCGGGCGTATAGATCGCGAAGTCCGCGGCGTCCTTCATCCGCTGGATGCGCGCGCCGTCCTCGCCCCACTCGGACAGGCCCTTCTTCCACACCTCGGCCTGCTGCTTCGCGAAGTCGTCCGGGGAGAGCCCTTTTCGCCCCGCATCCTCCTCGTTGATCCAGGGCCGGAAGTCTTCGGGCGCGAGGCTCGGGAACGCGAGCAGGAGGTTGCAGAGGTCGCCCTTCGGATCGATCAGGATCGCCGGCACGCCGTCGATCGCGGCCTCCTCGACGAGCGACAGGCACAATCCCGTCTTGCCGCTCCCGGTCATTCCCACGCACACCGCGTGCGTGACGAGATCCCTCGAGTCGTACAGAAGCAGGTCGTCCTTGCGCTTCTTTTTCGCGAGATCGAAGGCCTTGCCCAGGTAGAACACGCCGAGCTTTTCGAAGTCCTGCATGGCGGAATTATATTGGGGTCAGGTCTCTCAACGTGTGACTTTGCGACTGCGCGGGGCTCAAACAAGGCTCAGGCTCAAAGTCACATTATGAGAGACCTGACCCCATCGATTAGACTCCGCACGGCCTGGGGAGGAAAAGAGACTGATCAACACGAAACTCGCCAACCGCTACGAGATCCTCGGGGAGCTCGGGCGCGGCGGCATGGGCGTCGTCTACCGCGCCCGCGACCCCCTCCTGAATCGCGAGGTGGCGGTCAAGCTCATCTCTTCGACGGACCTGACGACCGAGATCGAGGAGCGTTTCCAGCGGGAGGCCCAGCTCGTCGCCCAGATGGACCACCCGGCCATCGTGCCCATCTACGACTTCGGGCGGCACGAGGGCTCGCTCTTCTTCGTCATGCCCGTCGCCCAGGGCACGAACCTCCTGCGCCTCATCCGCGACCAGTCGCTGCACCTCGGCGAGGTCGTGGACATCGGGATCCAGGCCGGGGACGCGCTCGACTACAGCCACTCGCGCGGCGTCGTTCACCGCGACATCACGCCCGCCAACATCATGGTCACCCGGGAGGAGGGCTCGGGCGCCCGCGTCCGCGTCATGGACTTCGGCCTGGCCCACGCGGCGACCGAGTCGCGCCTCACGAAGACCGGCACGCTGGTGGGAACGGTCGCGTACCTCGCGCCGGAGCAGGTCTCCTCGCGGGCGTTCGACGGCCGTTCGGACATCTATTCCCTCGGCGTCGTCCTCTATGAATGCCTCGTGGGCGAGCCGCCCTTCACGGGCGAGGTGCAGTCGATCCTCTACCGGATCGTCCACGAGATCCCGCAGCCGCCGCGCGCCCTCGGCGCCGAGATCCGCGAAGAACTCCAAGACATCATCCTGCGCTGCCTCGAGAAGGACCCGGCCAAGCGCCCCCAGAAGGCGGGCCAGGTCGCCGACGCGCTCAAGCGCCACAAGGCGAGCCTCGCGACCGACGAGTTCCGCATGTCGGTCGTGCTGTCCGCGAGCCGCGTCCTCCAGCGGCCGTCGCTCTCGGTCTTCATCGGCCGCGAGAAGGAGTTCGCCGAGCTGCAGCGGCGGCTGAACGCGGCCATCTCCGGAGACTGCCAGTTCGCCGTCGTCGCGGGAGAGCCCGGGATCGGTAAGACGCGCCTGCTCGAGGAGCTGAAGAACCTGGCCATCGCGCGCAAGATTCGCGTCCTGTACGGGCGCTTCGTCGAGCAGGACCGGTCCTTCTCGTACCAGGGTTTCTGCGAGCTCATCCAGGACTACTTCCGGACGCGCGATGCGGCTGCCTCCTCGGCCGAGCGCCCGGATTTCTCGGACCTCGCCGCCGACCTCATCGCCCTCTTTCCGCAGCTCTCGGAGATCACCGATCTGCGGGCCGCCGTCAGCGGCGACTCGCGCATCGCGGCCCCCGTCGAGGAGAAGAAGGTCGAGGACCGGATCCAGATCTTCGAGTTGCTCGCGCGCGCGCTGACCCGCATCGCCGGCGGCAAGCCCCTCGTGCTGATCCTCGAGAACCTCCACGGCGCCGAGATCTCGATCGAGGCGCTCCAGTACATCGTCCGGCGCCTCGCCCCCACCCCGACCCTCATCGTCGGCAGCTACCGCCAGACCGAGACCGACAAGCGCCACCCGCTCACGAAGATGCTCGACTCCTTCGAGGACGATCCGCGCTTCGTCTCGCTGACCTTGCCGCCCTTCTCCCCCTCCGAACACCGGTCGCTGGTCGAATCGCTCGTCGGCGCCCCGAAGGTCTCGGACGATCTCGCCAAGCGGTTGCGCGACGCGACGGAGGGCAACCCGTTCTTCACGAAGGAGCTGATCCGCTCGCTCGTCGAGTCGGGAGGCATCTCCCGCGACGACACCGGCGCCTGGAGCTTCTCGAAGGAAGCGGAGATCTCGGCCGACGCCATGCCGGCGACGATCCAGCAAGCCGTCGAGAAGCGGATCGAGCGGCTGCCCGAGGAGCTGCGCGACCTGCTCTCGATCGCCTCCGTGTTCGGAAAGACGTTCGACTCGCGAGACCTTCAGACATTGGCCGAGGACGCAAAGAGCGTCGAAGACTCGATCGACCGGCTGATCCTCGAGGGCATCCTGGAAGAGGAGCGCGAGTCCCGCGGCGACCGGCTGACCTTCGCGAGCGGCATCGTCCGCGACGTCCTCTACGGCGCCCTCTCGCGCCGGCGGCGCCGCTCGCTCCACCGCAAGTACGCGGAGCTGATCGAGAAGCGCTCCGCCGGCCGACTCGAGCGTGTCTACCCCGAGCTCGTCCACCACTTCTGGCAGGGCGACGTCGCGGAGAAGACCGTCGAGTACGGCCTGAAGCTCGCGCAGAAGTCGCTCGACACGTTCAGCCCGGAAGACGCGATCCGCGTGGCGAAAATCACGCTCGAGTTCCTCGAGGACGAGGAGTGGGCGGGCGATCCGGGGCTCGAGGGCGAGGCCCGGCTGATGCTCGCCCAAGGCCAGCGGATGACCGGCAACATCGAGGGCGCGCTGCGCGAAGCCGAGACCGCGGTCAAGGTCTTCGAGGAGAGCAAGCAGGCCGGCCGCGCGGTCGGCGCGATCCTGTTCGCCGCCGATGCCGCGTGGCAGGCGCGCCGGATCGACGACGCCCGCCGCTGGGTCGAGCGCGGGATCGAGGCCGCGCGGGCAGCCGGCGAGCCGGATCAGTTCGCCAAGCTGCTCTCCCTCGGAGCGACGGTCGCGAATCTTCGCGGCGAATACGCGAAGGCCGCGGCCTACCAGGCCGAGATCGTGACCCTGGCCCCGAAAGAGAAGGCCGCCGAAGAGGAGATCCTACGCGGCGGCACACTGGTGGTGGCACTGGCCAACCCCATCGCCGCGACGGAGCCGGGCATCTACGCGACGACCGAGGAACACGAGGTTCTGGCCAACGCCTTCGAGACTCTGGTGACGACCGACGCGCAGGGCAATCTCGCCCCGCTGCTGTGCGAGCGCTGGGTCCTCGAGGACGACGCTCGGGCGGTGCGATTGCACTTGCGTTCCGGCGTCGTCTTCTCGGACGGCTCTCCCCTGAGCTCCGCCGCGGCGAAATCGTTCCTCGAGCGCTCCATCCGCCTCTCCCGCGAGGCGATGCCGACGGCCTTCGCCGTGATCCTCGGAGTCCCCGAGTTCGTCGCCGGGAAGGCGACGGAGGTCTCCGGCCTCTCGGCCCCTTCGGACCAGGAACTCGAGATCCGCCTCGTCGACTCGGTTCCGATCTTCCCGTCGCTCTTGACCGACGGAAGGACCGCCATCGGTAAGATCGCCGAGGCCGCCAGCGGTCAGCCGCCGAGGCTCCTGGGGACCGGGCCCTTCCAGATCGTCCTGCACACGGCCGACCGCGCCGTTCTCGAACGCAATCCTCTGTCCTGGAGACAGCCGCCGGCGCGGCTCGACCGGATCGAGTTCCGGGCCTCGCTCTCCGCCTCGGCCATCGCGCAAGGGTTTCGGTCCGGAGAGCTCGACATCGCGCGGGACCTGCTTCCCCAGGACCTCGACGCCATTCTCCGCGACCCCCGATTCCGCTCGGGCCTCGTCGAGACGCCGCAGAAGAACATCTACTTTGCGCTCTTCAGCAGTGGCGGCGCCGTCGGATCCAATTCCGCGCTGCGGCACGCGCTTTCGAGCGCCGTGAGGACACAGGACTTCGTCTGGGGAACGCTGGGGCGCTTCGCCCTCCCGGCCACGGGCTTGATACCGCCCGGGATCCTCGGGCACGACCCCGGACGGCGACAGCCTCATCTTTCCCGCGAGAAGGCGGTCGAGATGGTCCGGGCGTCCCACCTGCCGTTGCCCATCCGGCTGCGCGCCGCCGTTCACCCGATCCTGCTCAACCAGTACGCCGCGCTGACGCAAGCCCTCTTCCGAATCTGGGCCGACCTCGGCGTCGAGACCGAGGTCGTGACGAAGACGATGCCCGAGTTCCTGGAGTCGTGGCGCGCCAACCAGGGAATCGATGTCATTCTCGGCCGCTGGATTGCCGATTATGACGATCCGGATAACTTCACCTTCTCCCTATTCCACTCGGAAAACGGCCACTTGCGCAGCTACTTCTCCTCGCCCGAGACGGATCGGGCCCTGGAGGAGGCGCGCCGGGAGAGCCGCCCGGCCGCCCGCGAGGTCCTCTACCGCAAGCTCGAGCACGAGCTGCTCGATGCCGCTCTGTTCGTGCCGCTCTTCCACGACGTGGACTACCGCATCGGCCGCCCGAACGTGCGCGGCCTCCAGCTTCGAAGCACCGCCCCCTACGTCAACTACGCCGAGCTCGGCAAAGCCTCGGCGGCCGCTTCCTCGCTCGCTGCGGCTCCCGACCGCCAGCTCGGTGGAGGCGTTCTGCACGTCCCGATCCAGGGCGTCGTGCGAAGCCTCGACCCTTCGATGACCGTCACGGTCGAGCAAGCCGACGCCCTCCCGAGCGTGTTCGAGACGCTCACGTGGGCCGCCGAAGGGACCCGCATCATGCCCTGGCTCGCGTCCGAGGTCCTTATGGAAAACGAGGGGGCCCGGTTCCGCTTCCGCCTTCAAGCAGGCGTCCGTTTCCACAACGGACGGCGACTCACAGCCCGCGACGTGCGTCACTCCTGGGAGCGGTTGCTCTTGAACCGCGAGAGCGAGAGCCGCTGGGTGCTCTCGGTGATCCAGGGCGCGCGAAGGCTGCTCGACGGGGAAACCACGGACCTCGCCGGATTTCACATCGTGTCACCGGCCGAGTTTTTCGTAGACCTCGAGAAGCCGGTTCCGTTCTTCCCCGCAATGATCTCCTATGCCGCGACGGCGATTGTGCCGGAGGGAACGACGTCGATCGGCGCCACTGCGCGCGAAGGGGCTGTCGGGACGGGACCGTTTCGCGTCGTCAGCTTCGAGCCCGGCCGCAGGCTCGAGCTCGAGCGCAACCCCCACTACTGGCGCGATGGCCGGCCCCGCAGCGAGGGCGTCGTCTTCCACTTCGGCATCGCGCCGGAGGAGATCCGAAACGAATTCCTGGCCGGCCGGCTGTCGCTCGCGCGCGATCTTCTTCCGGCCGACGCCGAGGCCTTCCGCCACGATCCGCGGTTCGCTTCGGGATACCGCGAGAGCCCCCGCCTGACCACCTACTTCGTCGTGTTCAACCTGCGGCGGGGACCGCTTCGCGACGCGGAGGGGCGCCGGGCCATCGTGCGCGCCATCGACGTCGGCGGTCTCGTCCGCCGGACGCTTGGGCGCCTCGCCATCCCGGCCCACGGGCTGATCCCGCCGGGACTTCTGGGCTACTCGGCGGCCGGGCCGAGCTCCGGGTCCCGCACGTCGGGAAATGCCGGTCCCGCGGACAGCTCGGTCGAGGCAACGGTGTCGCGCGAGTCGGTCGAGCTCTCGGCAGCGGTCCATCCCATCTTCTTCGGTGAGTTCTCGAAATTCTACCGGGAGCTCGAAGAGGCGTTCGGCGAGATTGGCTACCGGATCCGCCCCGCCAACAAGACGATGGCCGAGTACCTGAAGCTCTCGGACGCGGGCGACACGGATCTCGACGTGGGACGTTGGACGGCAGACTACCCCGACTCGGACACGTTCCTCCACGGCGTTCTCCACTCGGCCTCCGGCGCCTTCCGCAACTATCTCGGAACACCAGAGGTCGACCAGCTCGCCGAGCAGGGGCGCGTCGAGACCGATCCGCGCGTGCGCCACTCGCTCTACCGCCAGGCCGAGGAGCTCATCGCCCGCGAGGCCCTGATGCTCCCCCTCTTCCACGACCAGGTCTACTGCTTTGCGCGGCCGGAGCTCGAGGGCCTGACCACGATCGGCCAGTCCAACGCGAGCATCCCCTACGAAGACCTCTGGATCCGGCGGTAGGGCGAATCGGATGATCGGCTCGAAACTCGCCAACCGCTACGAGATCCTCGGGGAGCTCGGACGCGGCGGCATGGGCGTCGTGTACCGCGCCCGCGACCCGCTCCTGAACCGCGAAGTCGCCGTGAAGCTCATTTCTTCGAGCGACCTGACGTCGGAGGTCGAGGAGCGCTTCCAGCGCGAGGCGCAGGTCGTCGCGCAGATGGACCATCCCTCGATCGTCCCGATCCACGACCTCGGGCGGGACCAGGGCTCGCTCTTCTTCGTAATGCCCCTCGTCGGCGGCACGACCCTGCTGCGCCTCGTCCGCGACCAGTCACTGCGCCTCGGCGAGGTCGTGGACATCGGGATCCAGGTCGCCGAGGCCCTCGACTACAGCCACTCGCGAGGGGTCGTCCACCGGGACATCAAGCCCGCCAACATCATGGTCACCCGCGAGGAGGGATCGGGGGCGAGGGTCCGCGTCATGGACTTCGGCCTGGCCCATGCGACGACCGAGTCCCGGCTGACGAAGACCGGAACTCTGGTGGGCACGGTCGCCTATCTCTCGCCCGAGCAGGTCGCCGCCCGCGCCTTCGACGGCCGGTCGGACATCTATTCGCTCGGCGTCGTCCTCTACGAGTGCCTCGTCGGCGAGCCGCCCTTCACCGGAGAGGTCCAATCCATCCTCTACCGCATCGTCCACGAGGTTGCGCAGCCGCCTCGCGCGCTCGGGGCCGAGATCCGGGAGGAGCTCCAGGACATCATCCTGCGCTGCCTCGAAAAGGACCCCGGCAAGCGCCCCCAGAAGGCTGGACAGATCGCCGAGGTGCTCCGGCGCCACAAATCGAGCCTCGCGAGCGACGAGTTCCGCATGTCGGTCGTCCTCTCCGCGAGCCGCGTGATCATGCGCCCTGCCGCCTCCGTCTTCGTCGGCCGGGAGAAGGAGTTCGCCGAGCTGCAGCGCCGGTTGAACGCCGCGATCGCCGGCGAGGGCCAGTTCGCGGTCGTGGCCGGTGAGCCCGGAATCGGCAAGACGCGGCTGCTCGAGGAGCTCAAGAACCTCGCGATGGTCCGAAAGATCCGCGTTCTCTACGGCCGTTTCGTCGAACAGGACCGCTCGTTCTCCTACCAGGGGTTCTGCGAGCTCATCGAGGACTACTTCCAGTCCCGCGACCCGGGCGGCTCCTCCGAGCGCCCCGATTTCTCCGACCTTGCCGCGGATCTCGTCGCGCTCTTCCCGCAGCTTTCCGAGATCGGCGAGCTGCGCTCCGCCGTCAGCGGGGACTCCCGCGTCGCGGTCCCGGCCGAGGAGAAAAAGGCCGAGGACCGGATCCAGATCTTCGAGCTGATCGCCAAGACGCTCACGCGCATCGCGGGCGGAAAGCCCCTCGTCCTCATCCTCGACAACCTCCACGGCGCGGAGGTCTCGATCGAGGCGCTCCAGTACATCGTGCGCCGTCTGCGCCCGACCCCGACGCTCATCGTCGGCAGCTACCGCCAGACCGAGACCGACAAGCGCCACCCGCTCATCCGGATGCTCGATTCCTTCGCGGACGATCCGCGCTTCGCCTCGATCACCCTCCCGCCGTTCTCCCCCTCGGAGCATCGGTCCCTCGTCGAGTCCCTGGTGGGCGCCCCGAAGCTCTCGGATGTTCTCGCGCAGAGGCTCCGGGACGCGACGGAAGGCAACCCTTTCTTCACCCGGGAGCTCGTCCGCTCGCTCGTCGAGTCCGGCGGCATCGCGAAGGACGACACCGGCGCATGGAGCTTCTCGAAGGAAGCCGAGATCTCGGCCGACGCGCTGCCGGCGACGATCCAGCAGGCCGTCGAGAAGCGCATCGAGCGGCTTCCGCAGGAGCTGCGGGACCTCCTCTCGGTCGCCTCCGTCCTCGGGAAGACCTTCGACTCGAAGGACCTCGCGACGCTCGCGGAGGACGTTCGGGACGTCGACGACGACCTCGACCGGCTCGTCCGCGAGGGGATGCTCGAAGAGGAGCGCGAGTCGCGCGGCGACCGGCTGACCTTCTCGAGCGGCATCGTCCGCGACGTTCTGTACGCCGCGCTCTCGCGGCGCAAGCGCCGATCCCTCCACCGCAAATACGCCGAGCTCGTCGAGAAGCGCAACGCGGGACGGCTGGAGCGCGTCTACCCTGAGCTCGTCCATCATTTCTCGCAGGCGGACGTTCCTGAGAAGACCGTCGAGTACGGGTTGAAGCTCGCGCAGAAGTCGCTCGACGCCTTCAGCCCGGAAGACGCCGTCCGGGTCGCGAAGGTCGCCCTCGACTACCTCGAGGACGCCGAGGACGCGGGGGACCGCAAGCTCGAGGGAGAGGCGCGCCTGCTTATGGCCCAGGGCCACCGCATGGCGGGCAACATCGACGCCGCGCTCCGGGAAGCGGAGGCCGCCATTCGCGTGTTCGAGGCCGAAAAGCAGGCGCCCCGCGCCGCCGCCGCCGTGCTGCTCGTCGCCGAGACCGCCTGGCAGGCGCGCCGCATCGACGAGGCGCGCAGGTGGGCCGAGCGCGGCATCGCGACGGCGCGCGCGAGCGGCGACGCGGAGCATCTGGCGAGGCTCCTCTCGCTCGCCGCGACGCTCGCCAATCTCCGCGGGGAGTATGCGAACGCCGCGGCCTA
Source organism: Acidobacteriota bacterium (assembly GCA_031360505.1). GTDB lineage: Bacteria > Acidobacteriota > Thermoanaerobaculia > UBA5066 > Gp7-AA6 > DAHUXD01. The sequence goes on along the minus strand of JANMBR010000136.1, from coordinate 2,970 downwards.
CCAGGCCGAGATCGAGAAGCTCACTCCGGCAGCGAAGGCTGCCGAGGAGGAGCTCCCGCGCGGCGGCACGCTGGTCGTGGCCGTCGCCAACCCGATCGCCGCGACCGAGCCGGGCCTCTACGAGACCAACGAGGAGCAGGAGGCCCTCGCCAACGTGTACGAACCGCTGGTGACGACCGACCCCCATGGCAACCTCGCGCCAGCGCTCAGCGAGAAATGGGCCCTCGAGGAAGACGGGCTCGCCGTCCGTCTTCACCTCTGTCCCGGCGTGGTCTTCTCCGACGGCGCGCCCTTGACCGCCGCGGCAGTCAAGGCGTCGCTCGAGCGCTCGATCCGGCTCTCGCGCGACCAGATGCCGGCGGCTTTCGTCGCGATCCGCGGCGCCTCGGAATACGTGGCGGGAAAGACGCTGGACGTCTCCGGCATAACGGCACTCTCCGACCGCGAGATCGTGATCCGCCTTTCCGATCCCCTTCCGATTTTCCCGTCCCTCCTGACCGATCCGCGGACGGCCATCGTCGCGGCCTCCGCCACTCGGCCGGATGGCTCTCCGGTGGGCACCGGGCCTTTCCAGGTGGCCCTCCACACACCGGATCGCGTCGTCCTCGAGCGGAATCCCCGCTACGCGAGGGAGCCCGCGCGCGTGGACCGGATCGAGTTCCGGGCCTCGCTCACGGCGCCCGCGATCGCGGAAGGTTTTCGATCCGGGAGCCTCGATATCGCACGGGACCTTCTCCCGCAGGACCTCGAGGCGATCCTCCGTGAGCCTCGATTCCGCGCGGGCCTCGTCGAGACGCCGAAGAAGAATACGTACTTCGCCATCTTCCACACCGGCAGCGCCGCCGGATCCAACGTCGCGCTGCGCAGAGCGCTCGCGAGCGCTATTCGGACCCAGGACCTCGTCTGGGGGACGCTCGGGCGCTTCGCGTTGCCCGCCACGGGTCTGATCCCGCCCGGCGTCCTCGGGCACGACGCCGGACGGCGGCAGACGCACATGCCGCGCGAAAAGGCGATCGAGATGATCCACGCATCGGGACTTCCACTGCCCGTACGGCTTCGGGTCGGCGCTCACCCGATTCTGCTGAATCAGTACGCTGCGCTCACACAGGCCCTCTTCCAGATCTGGACCGATCTCGGCGTCGAGGTCGAGGTTGCCACGAAGACCATGCCCGAGTTCCTCGAGTCCTGGCACGCGAACCAGAACATCGACGTCATGCTCGGCCGATGGATCGCCGACTACGATGATCCGGACAACTTCACCTTCACCCTCTTTCACTCCGGCAACGGCGCAGCGCGGGCCTACTTCTCCTCGCCCGAGACCGACCGGATCCTCGAGGAAGCCCGCAGCGAGGCCCGGCCGGCCGCGCGCGAGGCCCTTTACCGGAAGTTCGAGCACGCCCTGCTCGAACCCGCGATCCTCGTGCCGCTCTTCCACGACGTGGACTACCGGATCGGGAGCCCGAGAGTCCGAGGCCTCCAGCTTCGGAGCACCGCGCCCCACGTCAACTACGCCGAGCTCGGAAAGGCGGAGGAGGCGGAGGATCGGACCGCCTCAGAGCGGCAGGCCGGCGGAGGGACTCTCCATGTGCCGATCGCGGGTGTCGTCCGGAGCATCGATCCGGCATCCTGCGAGACCCAGGAACAGAGCGAGGTGGGGCCGTGCCTCTTCGAGACGCTCACGCGAGCGCTCGACGGAACGCGCATCGTCCCGTGGCTTGCCTCCGAAGTGATCACGGAGAACGACGGTCGGCGGTACCGTTTTCGGCTGCGCCCGGGCATTCGGTTCCACGACGGACGTCGCCTGACGGCCCGCGACGTGCGTCACTCCTGGGAGCGACTTCTGCTGAGCCAGAGCGTCAACCGATGGCTCTTGTCGCACATCCGCGGCGCAAAGAGGCTCCTCGACGGTGAGGCGGCCGATCTCGACGGCTTTCACATCGTCTCCCCGACCGAGTTCTTCGTCGACCTCGAGAAGCCGGTTGCTTTCTTTCCGGCCGTGATCTCCTACACGCCGACGGCCGTCGTCCCGGAGGGAACCGGGGCCATCGGCTCGAGCGAGCGCGAGGGTGTCGTCGGCACCGGCCCCTTCCGATTCGTCAGCTTCGACCCCGGGCGACGACTGGAGCTCGAGCGCAACCCGCTCTACTGGCGCGAGGGCCATCCGCGCTGCGACGGGCTCGTATTCCGCTTCGGCGTTTCCCCCGAGGAGATCCGCGGCGAGTTTCTCGCCGGAAGACTCTCACTCGCGTTCGATCTGCTTCCGGCCGACGCCGAGGCTTTTCGGCACGATCCCCGTTTTGCGTCCGGCTACCGGGAGAGCCCCCGCCTCGCCACGTATTTCGTCGGCTTCAACCGGCATCGGGGACCCCTCCAGGACGTGGAGCTGCGCCGGCGCCTCGCCCGCGCGGTCGACGTCGATGGATTCGTCCGCCGCACGCTCGGGAGGCTCGCGATCCCGGCACGCGGCGTCATCCCTCCGGGGCTTCTCGGCTACTCGGCGAGCGGAACGGGCTCGGGGCCCGTATCGGGCGCCTCCGCCAAATCGGACAGCTCGGTCGAGGCGACGGTCTCGCGGGAGACGATCGAGCTCACGGCCGCCGTTCATCCCGTTTTCTTCGGCGAGTTCTCGGCCTTCTTTCGGGAGCTCACGGAGGCGTTTCGCGAGATCGGATTCCGGATCCGTCCTCTCAACAGGACGATGGCCGAGTACCTCGAGCTCCAGCGTCCCGGCGAGGGCGACCTGAACGTCGGACGCTGGACCGCGGACTATGCCGACGCCGACAACTTCGTCCACACGCTCTTTCACAGCGATGCGGGCTTCTTCGGCAAGTACATCGGCTCGCCGGAGATCAACGAGCTCGCCGAGCGCGGGCGGGCCGAGACCGATCCCCGCGTTCGCCACTCCATCTATCGCCAGGTCGAGGAACTGATCGCCCGCGAGGCCCTGCTGCTGCCGCTCTTTTACGACCA
>JANMBR010000142.1:0-34366 GCA_031360505.1 Acidobacteriota bacterium | reverse complement strand
CCCGCTCCGATCGCCGTGGCCAACGCGCGCGACCTCGCCGTTGCGGTGCCGGCGGGCACCCACCGCGTCGAGTTCGAGTACGACCGGTCCCCGTTCCGCCTCGGCGTCGCTCTGCAGGCGGCGGCCCTTGCCATGGCTGGGGCAGTCGCGGCGGCCACCTCTCGCGCCCGGGTGTAACCTGCGCTCAAGCACACTCCAGAAATTGAAACGCTTCGCCGCATCGTTGCTCGCCGCCTGCGCGGCATTCGCCGGGTGTCGCCGCTCCGGCAACTCGGAGGGCGCAGCGCAGCGCCCCCCCGCTCCGCGACTGACCATCGTTACCGAGCGGATTTCGCTCGAAGAGCTCACGAAGCTCCCGATCGCCCGGGCAGTGCGCATCCGTCCCGACGTCTTCCGGCTCAAGCCGGACCGGCGATCGCTGGTCGCGATCGGGGAGATCGAGCGGCTCGTCGCAGCCTCGCCGGCGGTCCGCCTGCGCGTGTCGTGGAACGGCGCCGCGTGGCAGATCGATTCCGGAACGAAACGGGTCGGAGCCGTTCCCGATCTCGCGACCTACGCTCAGATCCGTGGCGCCCTCTTGGACTGGAGCCGGGCGCTCATCGCCGACACGACCGCGAAGGCCGCCACCCCTCCCGCCCTTGCGGTCGACGCCGCAGAAATCCGAAAGGCATGCGACAGGCTCGATCCGGCGGCCCTCATGGTCGCGCTCAGCCAGATTGGCCAGGCTTGGAGCTCGGGCTTTCGCTCCGACCCCGAGCAGGCCGCGCTCGCAGCCCACGCATTCGTTCTGCTATCCGTCGAGAGCCTCGACACGCTCGAGATGGCGGATCTCATCCGAGCCAAGGCCCTTGCGCTCCTCGCTCTGACCGAAGCGTTGGGCCGCCCACCGGACACTGCGGACGAGGCTTTGCTCGCCGCAACCATGGGCTACGCCGAGGACGCAAGACGCCTCGGCGCGTTGCTTGCGCCCGACGATGTCGTCCGCCTTTTCGCGGAAGAGAGGACCGCCGCGCTGGTCGCCCGCGCCGAGGCCCCGGACGCGGCGCCGCTCACCCGCTATCTCGCGCTGCTCTCGCTCGCCGCTCGGGGAAACCGGATCGCCTGGGAGGCGTTCCAGGAAAAGCAGTTCGCGACCGAGGGCTTCTCGCTTCCCGTCCTGCGCGCGGCCGCGGCGCTCCACAGCTTCGAGCTGAATGCGTCGATCGGGACCGCGACGCTGTACGCGAGCCTCCGGGAACTGAAAGGCCAGCACGAGCAACGGGAGCCGGATCCTTCTCCGCCCGCCGCATCGCCCGCCGGGGCCTTCGGGGACGCCTTGGTACAGCACCTGGTCCAATACGTTCGGGAAACCTGGAACGTGCAATCGGCGGGGCTCGTGCGAGACTTCGAGTCCACGCTGTCCACCTCCTGCAAGGCCGCAGGCGGCCCCCTCTGGGACGCCGACGCATGCGAGTCCTGGCACCGGGGCTTTTTCTACTCGGGCCTCCACACGCTGGGAATACGCTACCTCGACGAGCTCGGCAGTGTCGAGGGCGCCCGGGACCTCGCGACCTACCTCCAGGGATCTCCACCGGGACCCGCGGCGCAGTTTGCACGCTGGTACGGACACCTCTCCGAAATCCTGTCCGGCCACCCCGCGACCGAGCGCGAGTTCGAGGATCTCGCCGCGCTCACAGCGCTCGGAGCGCCCGCCGTCGAGCGCCTGACCCGCGAGTTGACGGACCGGTACTTCCCCGGCCGTGACGCTTCGGCCGAGATCGGCGAGCGAGCGACTCAGAGGCTCGATGCGCGCCCGGGCCAGGTGGCCCTCATGATCCGGATCGCGGCCGATCCGCTGCTGGATCTCGGGATGAAGGACCGGCTGTGTCGCGCATGGCCCAAGCTCGGAGCGTCCGCCGATCCGACCACAACCGCCAACTGCCTCTTCTTTCGGGGCGATACGGCAGGGCTCTTCGCGCTCATCGACCGACAGGATCTCGACATTCAAACCCGTGCCACCGCGCTCGGCGCCTACGCGTTTCACCCGGGCGCATCCGAAGCACTCTGCCGCTCGCGCTTCCGAGCCCTGGCGATCGAGTCGGGATACGACCGAGCCGTGACCGCGCCGTGGATCCAGTACCTGGAGGACAAGCTCAAGGATTACCCGGCCTCGCGCCAGGCGGTCGAAGGATGGCTCGCACACCACGACGCATCGTCGGGCCTGGTCTGGTATATCTATCGAGGGCACCTGGCGCACCTGATGTCGCTCCAGGGTCGGGACCGCGAGGCCTGGCAGGTCATCGAGCCCGCGCTCGAAAGCGGGCAGGCTGCCGTGATGAGTTGGGCGTGCGAGATTCTCTGGAAGCTCGGGCGCCTGGAGGAGGCGGCGGCCCTGGGGCGCGAGATCGTCGACCGCTATCCGAACGAAGGCGACTTGCGCGCTCTGCTGGCCGAGCTTCTCTGGCGCCAGAAGCGCAACAGTGAAGCGGCGTTCGTTCTCGATCCGCCAGAGGCCGGCTACAAGGTCGATGAGTTGAAGTGGAAGACCGATGTTTCGCAGCGTTTCGCCGATGTCTTCCTGAAGCAGCCGGACGACGCGGTCACCGCGGCCTTTGCCGCGCTTCGGGCCCAGAAGATCTGGGACCGCAAGGTCGTCGGCGTCATTCCGCCCCTCGCATCGGCGGGCCGCAACGAGCTCGCATTCCAGCTTCAGGCGACCCTCTCTCCGACGCATCAGCACCTCTGGGACGTCGCGGTGTGGAGGCGCGAGGGTTTCGGATACCTCGAAAAGGCTCGTGGCGGGCAGGAGGCCTCCTTCTGGATCCAGGGCGTCATCCCGCCGCCCCAGCGCGAGAACTCGCTGGAGTCGTTCTTCAACCAGAAGGCGTGGGAGCTTCTCTGGGACGCCGTCCCGCCGGCCGAGGAGGCCCGCCAATCCGAGTGGATCTGGCTGCTGCGCGCCGGCGCCGCCCGCGCGGATCCCGCCATCATGAAAATGCGGGGAGCCGGACTACTCGAGCATTTTCGCGAGCCGCGTCCGCGGGACGGAACGCAGACACTGGCCCGATATCTTCTGGGCCTCGAGGATCGCGCGGCGGTGCTCGCAGCGCAGTCGGCGCCGGAGGATCGCTGCAAGGCCGCCTACTTCTTCGGGCTGGATGACCTCGCCGCGGGGCGCTACGAGGAAGGATTAGCCTGGTTCGGCCTTGTCTTCGACAGTTGCACGAGGACATGGTCGTGGCGGCTCGTCGGCTTCGCGCGCTCGACACTGATGAAGTGGTATTCCAGCGGAGAGGATCTCCATTCCCTGGCCGCGTCGAAGACCTGGTGACGGTCACCGAGGCGCGCAGACCCGAGACGCGCGTCCGCTAACCGGCCGGCAGGAGTCTGAGGTGCGCGAGCAGGCGCAGGTAGATGTCGGGCCGGCAGCCGTTCAGGGGGATCACTCCCCACGAGTAGTAGACCGACAGGGCCGCAAACGCGGGGAACAGCCAGCGGAATGCGCGCGTGTCGATGAGGTCCGAGAAACCGACGACGAGCGCGAACGGCGCCATCGCCAGGAAGTACCGGCTCCAGTCCTCCGTCGAGACGCACACCAGCAGCGCCAGCTCGAAGGCGCAATACCAGAAGAGGACGGGAAAGCGGCCCCACAGCCGCGACGTGCCCACGACGTACAGCACGAACAGCAGGATGTGGAACTCGACCTGGTGGTAGAGCCCCTTCTGGAAGAGCGTCGGCAGGAACCCGAACGGCCGGAAGGCCGCGAGCTTCTCGCCGTGCGGCGCGAGGTACGCGAAAAAGTTTCCGAAGCGGACCGCGCAGAAGAGAAAGTATGCCCAGAGCCCCGCCGGGATGAAGACGAGCCAGGGCAGCGATCGCCAGCGCCGCTCCCGCAGCCAAACGACGGCGTAGGCCGGGGCAAGCATCAGCGCGGAGATGCGCGTTACCGTCGCCAGGCCGGCCAAGAGCGAGGCACGCCCCGAACGCGCCCGCTCGAACCATAGCACCGAGGCGAGCGTGAGGGCGATCGCCAGCGCCTCGGTGGCTCCCGTCGAGCGGTACAGCAGCCAGCGCGGCGGAAGAAACAGGAACACGAGCGACAGGAACCCGGGCGACGGCAGCTTCCAGATGTCGCGGGCAAGGCGATAGAACAGCACCACCGCGGCGATGGACGCGAGCATCGAAACCAGCAGCAGCGCCGGCTCATATCCAAAAGCCGAGAGCGCCCGGACGCACAACGGATACAGGGGCAGGTGCGTCAGAAAATACGTCGGCGTGTAGACGTAAGCGAGCAGCGGGTTGTCGAGGCGGACGTCGTAGAGCGTGCGCGCGACGGTCAGGTAGTTCGGACCGTCCCAGAAACGGTAGACCGCCGTCATGTCGGAAAGAAACGGCAGGTACACGAGCAGCGATCCCCCGACCGCGGCCAGCGCGAGCAGGATCTCGGGACGGACGCCCGGGCGCCTCGCGGTGCTCAGGCCGAGCTCCGCGCCGGACGACCGAGCGCCCGGGGAGCCGGACCCGAGACAGAAACGAAGGCTGCGATCGCAATCACGCTGTCGACAAGATAACCCGGCCCGTCGCGCACCGCGCCTTGACTGCGCATTCAGGGCTACCCGGCCGCCGCCAATTCCGGCCAGCCCGTCGTCACGAAGCCGCCCCGGCCGGGAAGCCGCGCCTTCGTAATTTCGCGCGTGGGAACGCGGTCGCGGCGCTCGAGCGACTCGCGCGCGAGCTCCGACAGGAGCACGAAGCCGACCCCGTCTTCACGCCAGTCGTCGAGAATCCGTCCGAAGAGGCCGGCTTTCGACCGGCCCTCGACCTCGGTGTGGATGGTGTGGACCTCGGTGCCGCGCACGGCGCCGCGAAAGAAGGCCCGCTGCTCCTCGTCGCCGCGGAGGTTCTCCCAGGCAAGCGTCTCGTCGAGCGTCGCAAGCGTCGTCGGGATTTCGAGCGTCTGGAAGGGCCGCTGCCCCGCCCGCGGGAAGAACGGCGCGCCGCATCGCGTGTCGGACGTGTAGAGCAGCGAGCGCTCGTCCTCGGCCGCGAGAGACAGGGCGTTCGCCGTCCAACCGGGCGCCGCGCTCGACCGCGCCGGGGAACCGAAAATCCGAAGGTACTCCGCGTGCGCGCGGCCGTACTCGTCCGCGACCTCGGCGGCCGTCATGCGGTCGAGGCGGTCGTGCCAGCCGACGTGGTCCCAGCCATGCACTCCGGTCTCGTGGCCCGCCTTGGCCGCCGCGCGCATGCGATCCTCGCAGCGCGCTCCGATCATGGGCGCCGGAAGCAATGTGCCGAAGAGCATCGTCCGCCACCCGTAGAGAGCCGGAGCGCGCGACCGGATCATTTTCCGCAGGAAGCCCTTGCGCGTGAAGACGCGCCGGACCGCGACGCCCGAGCGATCCGGCCCCAGCGTGAAGAAAAACGAGGCGCGGATCCCGCGGGCCGCAAACATCTCGAGCAGCCGCGGGACGCCCTCGCGCGTCCCCTCGAGCGTGTCGCAGTCGACCTTGAGGGCGACGCGACGCCCGGTCACGGCGCGGCCCGGCGGCTCTGGAGGTAGAAGTCGAGGGTCCTGCGGATCCCGTCGTCGAGCGAAACCTTCGGCTCCCAGCCGAGCTCTTTGCGCGCGCGCCGGATGGAGGGGACGCGCGTCAGGATGTCCTGGTAGCCCTCGCCGTAGTACTCGCCCGAGGAAACGTCCACGATCCGGGCCTTGCGCCCGGCCTCCTCGAAGCCCGCGTACGTGCCCACCGCAGCGATCATCCGCGCGGCCAGATCCCGGATCGACAGGTCGTTGGCGGGATTGCCGATGTTGAAAATGCCGCTGTCCGCCGCGCCGCCTCGATTCTCGAGGATCGACATCAACGCGTCGATGCCGTCGGAGATGTAGGTGAACGAGCGCCGCTGCGTGCCGCCGTCCACGACCTTGATCGGCTCGCCGTAGAGGATGTTGTGGAGAAACTGCGTGAGCACGCGGCTCGAGCCCTCCTTCGGTGAATCGATGTCGTCGAGGTGCGGGCCGAACCAGTTGAAGGGACGAAAGAGCGTGAACTGCAGCCCGCGCGTGCCATAGGCCCAGATCACGCGGTCGAGCAGCTGCTTGCTGCACGAATAGATCCAGCGCTGCTTCTGGATCGGACCGTAGACGAGCGGCGAGGCGTCCTCGTCGAACTCGGCGTCCGGGCACATGCCGTAGACCTCGGACGTCGAGGGAAAGACCACGCGCTTCTTGTAGCGCACCGCCTGCTTGACGATCCGCAGGTTCTCCTCGAAGTCGAGCTCGAAGACGGCCAGCGGCTCCTTGACGTAGGCCGCCGGCGTCGCGATCGCGACGAGCGGCAGGACGACGTCGCACTTCTTGACCTGGTACTCGATCCATTCCTTGTTGATCGCGATGTCGCCCTCGAGGTACGTGAAGCGGGGGTTGTCGAGGAAGGGCGCGATCTTGTCGGAGCCGATGTCGAGGCCCGAGACGTGCCAGTCGGTCGCCTGCAGAATGCGCTCGGTCAGCGCGTTGCCGATGAACCCGTTGACCCCGAGGATGAGAACCCGCATCAGCGCCCCCTCCGTTCGACAAAAGTGCCCGCATCCTCTTCCGGCTGGCCCTCGGGCTGCAGCCGCAGCAGCTCCACGTAGCGATCGTCGCCGCAAGCGACGAGGAGCCGGTTCTCCTCGGCGCGGACCTGCCCCGGAAACGTGTCGTGCGCCGCGAGGCCCGGCACCCGGGATCGCCATACGAACGTCTTTTCACCGAACAGGTCCGTGAAGGCGCCGGGATACGGGCGCGTCACCGCGCGGACGAGGTCGTGGACCTCTTTCGCGGTCCGCGTCCAGTCGATGCGCCCGTCCTCGGGCGTGCGCCGGCCAAAGCGCGTCGCCGCGCTCTCGTCCTGCGGCACGGCAAGCGTCAGGGCGGCTCCGCTCTTCAACGCGTCGATCTTCCGAGCCAGGACCGCGACCGCCGCCGCCGACACGCGCCGCTGCACTTCGATGGCCGTGTCGTCGGGTCCGATCGGGACCGCCTCCTGATCCAGAATCGCGCCGCGGTCGGCGCGCTCCGTCATCGCGTGGAGCGTCGCGCCCGTCTCGGTGGCGCCCTTCAAGACCGCCCAGTTGACCGGAGCGCGGCCGCGGAATTTCGGCAGGAGGGAACCGTGCATGTTCCAGGCCCCGAGCGGCGGCTCCGACAGCATCTCTTCCGGAAGCAAGCGCCGGTAGTAGAAGGAAAACAGGAGGTCGCACCGGAGTGAGCGCACGCGCGCGATCGACTGCGCGTCGAGCGGGTTTTCCATGACGACGGGTTCGATCCCATGCGCGCGGGAAAGCTCCGCGACGCTCGGGTACCAGGCTTCCTCCTCCGGGGCCTCGCGGTGGGTCGCGACCAGGACGATCCTCTCGCCCCGATCGAGCAGGAGCTTCAGACACGCGTGTCCGGTTTCGGAGTAGGCGAAGACGGCAATGCGGGTCATGAACGCGGTCGTGAGTCGTGCGTCGTGAGTCGTGAGTCGGGAGTGGGGGCCGCCGAGGCGCCCAGGCCGTAAATGTGGCGGACGCGGAAGCGGGGGCGGCCGCGGACCTGCTGGTAGATGCGGCCCACGTACTCGCCGACGAGGCCGAGGCCCGCGATCGCGACGCCGAGCAGCGTGAACAGTATGGCGAAGAGCGTGAACACTCCCTCGACCTCTGCGCCGACGATCAGCCGCCGCGCGAATAGAAACATACCGAACGCCACGCCGCCGAAGGCGACGAGGGTGCCGAGCAGGCCGAAGACCTGCAGCGGCAGAAGCGAGAAGCCGGTCATGAGATCGAAGTTCAGGCGGATGAGGCGGTAGAGGGAGTAGGCCGATTCCCCGTGCCGCCGGCGCGCGTGCGCGACCGGGATCTCGGTCGGGCGGCGCGCGAAGCTCTGCGCGAGCGCCGGGATGAAGGTCGACGACTCGTCGCAGCGGTTGATCTCCTCGATCACGTCGCGCGAGTAGGCCCGGAGCATGCAGCCGAAGTCCGTGATCCGCATCCGCGTGATCGTCACCGTCACGCGGTTGACGAGGGCCGACGCGGCCCGGCGCACGAACGAGTCCTGGCGATTCTGCCGAACTCCGCCGACGACGTCGTAGCCTTCCGCGATCTTCGCGAGCAGCTTCGGGATCTCTTCCGGAGGGTTCTGCAGGTCGGCGTCGAGCGTCACGACGACGTCCCCCGAGACGTTCTCGAACGCGGCGAGGATGGCCTGGTGCTGCCCGAAGTTGCGCGCGAGCTCCAGCACCCGGATCCGATCGGGGCGAGCGGCGGCGGCCTGCTTGAGGATCGCGAGCGACCCGTCGCGGCTGCCGTCGTCCACGAAGACGAGCTCGTACGGCCCCACGGCGTCCATGACGGCCGTCAGGCGGCGCAGAAGCTCCGGGAGGTTGCCCTCCTCGCTGTACACGGGCACGACGACCGACGTTTTCATCGCTGGAATTCCGCAAGAACCTCGCGCACCGCGACGATCGCGTCGTCCTGGTCGCCGTCGGTCAGGCCCGGAAAGAGCGGCAGCGAGACGATCCGCTCGGAAACGAAGTGGGCCTCCGGGAAGTCCTCCGGCTTCCAGCCGAACCGTCCGGCGTAGTAGGAGAACTCGTGCGCGGCCGTGTAGTGGAGGCCCGCGCCGACGTTCTTCGCCTTCAACTCCGCAATGAAACGGTCGCGCGAGATCGTCAGCCGGTCGATATCCACCAGGGGAGCGTAGAGATGCCACGCGTGGCGCGCCGGGTACGGCACGCGCGCCGGCACGATGAGGCCCGAGACGCCGCGAAAGGCCGCGTCATACCGCGCGGCCAGCCGCGCGCGCTCGGCGATGAAGCCGTCCAGCCGCTTCAACTGGTGGAGCCCGAGCGCCGCCTGGATGTCCATCATGTTGTACTTGAAGCCCGGAACCGCGACGTCGTAGCGGGGGCTGCCTTCCTTCGAGAAGCGCTTCCACGCCTCGCGGTCCATGCCGTGGAACTTCAGGAGCGAGGCCCGCTCGAACACGCCCTCGTCGTCCGTCACGATCATGCCGCCTTCGCCCGTCGTGATGTTCTTGTTCGGGTGGAAGGAAAACACCGATGTGGTCGGGAAGGAACCGATGCGCCGGCCCCGGTACTCCGTGCCGACCGCGTGGGCCGCGTCTTCCAGCACGGCGATGCCGCGCGCGGCGGCCAGGGCAAGCAGCGGATCGAGGTCCACCGGCTGACCGACGTAGTGGACCGGCACGATGGCCTTCGTCCGCGGCGTGAGAAGCCCCTCGATCGCCTCCACACGGATGTTGAGCGTGGCCGCGTCGATGTCCGCGAGCACCGGGACGGCGCCGCAGTGAACGATCGTATTGAGCGTGGCGACGAAGGTCATCGGCGTCGTCACGACCTCGTCGCCCGGACCCACGCCGAGCGCGAGGAGCGCCGCGTGCAGCCCGGCCGTCGCGGAGGAAACGGGAACCGCGAAGCGACCCCCGACGTAGGAGGCGAATTCCGCGGCAAACCGCTCGGTCTTCGGGCCGGTCGTGATCCAGCCCGAGCGCAGCGTGTCGACGACCTCGGAGATTTCCTCCTCGCCGATGCTCGGCCGGGCGAAGGGTAGAAAACAAGTGCGCATCAAGCGGCGAGAGTCTACCTGCTCGCAAGTCTTCAGTCCTTCCATCGGACCCCGCCGGAAAAGCTCCACCGCCGCGCAGGGCTCCAGACCCCCGTCCCCGCGCGCTCGGCCGTGACTTCGAAGCGCAGCGCATCGCGCCGGTAGTCGTAGGGGGCGCCCCCACGCGCGTGGACGGCGGCGTCGAGCGCGTACACGCCGGGGGCAAGGTCGAGGGCGGGGATTTCGATGGCGACCCGCGCGTCGCCCGCGAATCGTTCCGCGCGAAAGCCCTCGAGGGCCGTGTTCGTGCCGAAGACGATGGCCCCGGCGACGGTCGAGATCTGGACCCCGAAGACGAAGTCCGACAGGGCCTCGGGCGCCCGCACGACCATTTCGACCGTCGCCGCCTCGCCCGACCGCAGGCGGGCCGTGGGCCGGCCTTCCCGATCGAGAAGGCGCACCACCTCGATCGAGGCGACGCCCGATCCGATCCGGCCGCCCAGCCCCGCGACGGCGCTGCGGCGCTCCCCTTCCTCCGCGGCCACCCGCTCGCGGTACCGCGCGACGACTTCGCCCGCCGGTCCATCCGCCGCGAGCCGCCCGTGATCGAGCCAGATCGCCCGGCGGCAGCGCTGTGCGACGAGCCCGAGGTCGTGGGACACGAAGACCAGCGTCTTGCCGGCGCGCTCGAACTCGGAGAATCTCTCGAGCGCGCGATGGGCGAAGGCTTCGTCTCCGACGGCGAGCACCTCGTCGACCAGGAGCACGTCGGGATCGCTGTGCGCCGCGATGGCGAACCCGAGCCGCACCGCCATGCCGGAGGAGTACGTCTTGACGGGGGCATCGAGGAACTCCTCGACGCCCGCAAACCGCACGACGTCGTCGAATCGCGCCGCGATCTCCTTCTTCGTCAGGCCGAGCAGCAGGCCCGTGATCTCGATGTTGTCCCGGCCCGAGATCTCCGGGTGGAACCCGGCGCCCAGCTCGAGCAGGGCCGCAAGCCTTCCCCGCACCGCGACCGAGCCGCGCGTGGGCCGCATGATGTTCGCGAGCAGCTTCAAGAGCGTCGACTTGCCGGAGCCGTTCGAGCCGATGACCCCGAGCGACTCACCGGGGGCGACGGTGAAAGACACCGCGTCGAGGGCGACGACGCCCCCTTCGCCCCGGCGGCTCACGCGGCGGGAAAGCAGGGCCGATTTCAGCGTGCCGTGGGCCTGCCGGGCATAGCGCCGGTAAATCTTGGTCGCGCCGGCGACGACAATCGCCGGTTCGGCGCCGCTCACGCTTCCTCCGCGAGGCTGTCGCGCAGCCGCTCGAAGACCGCGGAACCGACCACGAGCGCGGCGGCCGCCGTGCCCGCCATCCAGAGCCAGTCCGACCACGCGACGGGGCGGAAGTGGAAAAGGGTGTCGTGCACGCCCGAGAAGAAGCTTGCGAACGGATTCGCTCGCAGCAGCCAGCGCCAGCGCTCGGGCACGGCCTCGGTCGGGTACAGGACCGGCGTCACGAAGAACGCCAGGGTCAGCAGGTTGGCGACGACGTCGCGGACGTCGCCGAAATGCACCGCGAGCGCGGACACCGCCAGCGCCGCCCCGAAGACCGTGAGCGCCAGCAGGGCGAGGACGATCGGGAACTCGGCCAGCGCCGCGCCCGGGGCAACGCCGCCGCGCACGGCCGCGAACACGATCGCCGCTCCGAGGATCGGAAGGGCCAGCACCAGGTGCACGAGCCGCGCAAGGACCGCGGCCGCGGGGAACACCTCCGGCGCGACCGTCGTCTTTCGCAGCAGGGGGCCGTTCGAACGAAAGGTCTCGATGGCGTCGAGCAGCGAAGAGGAGACGAAGCCCCACGCGAGCACCCCTCCGAAGAGAAAGAGGGCGTACGGGCGCACGTCCGCGCGGGGCGCGAACACGAAACGGAAGACCGTCGCGTAGACGAGCAGAAGCAGCAGTGGATTGAGAAGGGACCAGAGGAAGCCGAGCGCGCTTGCGCGGTAACGCGCGGCGAGCTCGCGCCGCACGAGGGCAGCGACGAGAGCGCGATGCGCCCAGGCGCGTCTCAGGGGGGACAAAAATGTCATGGCTCTGGGTTTCTCGTCTTCCGCTACTCGGACAAAGAGTCGAACAGGAGTTTCCGTCGGGTATTCTCGCACCGTGCCTGCCGACGCCCCTGCCGCGCCGTCCATCTCCTGCCGGGCGGTGCGCAAGGTCTACGCGGGGGCCGAGCCCGTCATCGCCCTGGACGGGCTCGATCTCGAGGTGCCGGCCGGCGAGTTCCTAGCGCTCGTGGGCGAGTCCGGCAGCGGCAAGTCGACCCTCCTGCACCTCGTCGGCGGGATCGACCGCCCGAGCTCGGGCGATATCCGCGTCGGCGGGCGGGACATCGCGACGCTGCCCGAGAAGGACCTCGTGCTGTACCGCCGGCGCGAGGTCGGCATGGTCTTCCAGTTCTTCAACCTGCTGCCCCACCTGACGGTCCGGGAAAACGTCGAGCTGCCCCGGCGGCTCGACGGCGGCGCCGACGCGGCCGACCGCGCCGCGAAGCTGCTCGAGCGCGTCGGCCTCGCGCGGCGCGCCGAGGCGCACCCGTACGAGCTCTCGGGCGGCGAGATGCAGCGCGTCGCGATCGCTCGGGCGCTCGCCACCGGCGCGCGCCTCCTGCTCGCCGACGAGCCGACCGGCAACCTCGACAGCCGCAACGGCCAGGAAGTCCTGACGCTGCTCGACGAGATCCGCCGCGAGCGGGGCGTCACGCTGCTGCTCGCGACGCACTCGGCCGCGGCCGCGGCGCGCGCGGACCGCGTGGTGGCGGTCAAGGACGGACGGATCCTCGCGTGAACGGCTTCTCGCTGATCTTTTGCGCCTTGATCACCGGCCCGGCGCGGCGGCACCCGATCCGGGTGCTCCTGCCGATCATCGGCGTGGCAATCGGAGTCGCGGCCGTCGCCGCGATCCATCACGCCAACCGAAGCGTCACCGCCTCTTTCCGGGACGCCGCCTCGGCAGTCTCGGGGCGCAGCGACTTCGTGGTCACCGGCGCCGCCGGGATTCCGATCGGAGAGCTCGCGGCGCTGTCCTTTCTCTGGCCCATCGGGTCCTTCGCTCCGGCCGTGGCGGGGTCGGCGGTCCTCGACGACGGCAGCCGTGAAGTCGCGCAGGTCCTCGGCGTCGACTGGGGCGGCGACGGCGCCGTGCGCGAGGTGCGGCTGGTCGCGCCGACCAGCCGGGCGGCGCGGGAGCTCCTCGCCCAGAAAGGCTCCGTCTTCGTGTCCGTCCCGTTCGCCGAGCGTCACCACCTCGTTGCGGGAGCACAGCTTCTCCTCGTCGCGGGCGGCGTGCGCCAGAGGGTGAGGGTCGGCGGGATTCTCGAGCTCTCGGGCCTGGCGCGGGCTTCCGGCGGCGACATTCTCGTCACCGACATTTTCACCGCCCAGGACCTGCTCGGAAAGAAGGGCCTCGTGGACCGCGTGGACATCGTGCTCGACCCCGGCGTATCGCGAGCGGATGCAGGGCGCGAGATCTCCCGCCGCCTGCCTCCGGGCCTCTCGCTCGAGCCGCCCGCGCGCGCCGCGCAGACGGCCGATCGGATGGTCCGCGCCTTTCGCCTCAACTTGAACGCGCTCGGGTCGCTCACGCTGCTCGTCGGGATCTTCCTGATCGCCAACGCCGTGTCGATCGCAGTGCTGCGCCGCCGACCCGAGATCGCGACGCTTCGCGCGCTCGGGGCCTCGCGGGCGAGCATCTTCTCCGCCTTCCTGGCGGAAGGGCTCGCGATCGGCGTCGCGGGAACGCTCCTCGGCGAGGTCCTCGGGTTGTTCGTGTCGCGCGCGGCATTGCGCGCGGTCGGCGGCACGGTCTCGAGCATCTACCTGCCGACGGCGCGCATCGCCGGGGCCGGGTACGGCGGCGCCGTGGCGCTCGCGGCCGCGGTGGGCCTCTGCGCGGCCGTCCTTGCCACGATCCTGCCCGCCATCGAGGCCACTCGCGTCGCGCCCTCTCCGGCGATGCGGCCAGGATCCATCGAAGGGATCGCTCGGCGACGCCTGTGGCCGCGGGCGCTCGGCGCCGGGGCGGCTCTCTGCGCCGCCTTCGCGCTCTCCCGGGCCGGGCCCGTGGACGGATTCCCCCTCTTCGGATTTGCCGCCGTCGCGCTCGTCGTCCTCGCGCTCGCGCTCGCGGCGCCGCTCGCGGTCCGGCTCGGCGCGGCACTGCCCGGCCGCCTGCTCGGCCGGAGCCTTGGAGCCGAGGGCCGCCTCGCCGCGGGATTCTTCGGCGGGGCGCTCGCGCGCAACGGGATCGCCGTGACGGCCCTCGCGATGGCGCTCGGGATGACGCTGGCGATGATCGTGACGGTCGATTCCATCCGGGAAACCGTCAAGGTCTGGGTCGAGTCGACGCTGCGCTCGGACCTCTGGATCAAGGCGGACGCCGGTGGGCGCTCCGGAATCGTCGGAGACTTGCCGCCCGACACCGTCGCATTTCTCGAGGGGATCGAGGGCGTGGCTGCGGTCGACCCCTTCCGCGCGCGCGAAACGACCGATGCCGCCGGTCACCCGTTTACCCTCGCCTCGGGCGACTTCCGGGTCGTGGCGAGGGTCGGAGGTTTACCCCTGCTCGGCGGCGCGGACCCGCGCCCCGTGGCGCTCGCGGCGCGCCGGCGCGGCGAGGTGCTCGTCTCCGAGCCGTTCGCGCGCCGCTTCGGCGCAGCCGAAGGCTCCCGCGTGACGGTCGCGACGCCGTCCGGCCCACGCTCGTTCCGCGTGGCGGGCGTCTACCGCGACTACTCGAACGACCGCGGCACCGTCGTGCTCGACCGCGCGCTCTACATCTCGATCTTCGGCGACCCGAGGATCACGAGCGCGGCCGTGCTCGCGCAGCCGGGCGTCGACGCCAATGCGCTGCGCCGGCGCATCCTCGTTTTGGCCGGCGACCGGTTCGCCCTCTCGATCTCGACCAACCGCGAACTGCGCAAGGAAGCGCTCCGCATCTTCGACCGCACGTTCGCCGTGACCCGGGCCCTCGAAGCCATCGCCGTCGGCGTGGCCGTCCTCGGGATCGCCAACGCGCTGCTGGCCTCGGCCGTCGAGCGGCGACGCTCCTTCGGCCTGCTGCGCGCGATCGGCGCCAGTGGAGCGCAGATTCGAAGGGCGACGCTGCTGGAGGCCCTCCTCGCGGGCCTCGTGGGCACCGCCGCCGCAATCGCCGCAGGCGCAGCCTTCGGGTGGCTGCTGCTCGGCGTCATCAATCCCCAGTCCTTCGGCTGGACCGTGGCCCTGCGCGTGCCCGTCGCGACGCTCGCCAGCGCCGCTCTGCTCGTTCTCGCAGCGTCGTTTCTGGCGGGAGTCGTGCCGGGCCGGATCGCCGCCGCGGTCAACCCGGCCGCGGCGCTGCAGGAGGAATGATGGGATTCCGCACGGCCGCGCTCATGCTCCTCCTCGCGGCGCCGGTCCAACCGCCAACCTTCCCAAAGGACCACGGCTCGCACCCCGAGGCCGCGGTCGAGTGGTGGTACTACACGGGGCACCTCGGCGATGCGGCCGGCAAGGCGTACGGATTCCAGCTCACATTCTTCCGCGCCCGCGACCTGTATCTGGCCCACTTCGCCTGGACCGACGCGGGCGCCGGCACGTTCGCCTACGACGAGAAGGCGCACCTGGGGCTGCCCGGGATCGCGGGCGCATCGGAAACCGGGCTGGACGTCTTCAACGAGGACTGGTCGGTGCGCGAGCAGAAGGGAGTCGTCCACCTTGTCGCGGGGCGCCGCGACATCGGGCGGCTCGAGCTGACGCTCACGCCGGCCAAGGCGCCCGTCCTGCACGGCGGCGCCGGCCTGTCGAGGAAGGGCGCGGGCGAGAAGCAGTACTCCCGCTACGTCTCCATCACGCGTTTTGCGGCGGCTGGCGCTCTCTCGCGCAACGGGTCGCGCACGGCCCTCTCGGGAACGGCTTGGTTCGACCACGAGTGGGGCCCGGGAGCGCTGCCGGCCGACGCTGTCGGCTGGGACTGGTTCGCGCTCCAGCTTTCCGACGGGTCCGACCTGATGCTCTACCGGATCCGGCTCGAGGGCGGGGCTTCGCCGTTTTCCGCCGGTACTTTCGTCCCGGCAAACGGAGGCGGACCGCCGCGCGCGATCGCCTGGAGCGACGTCACCCTGACGCCCCTGACGAGCTGGACATCACGGCGCTCGAAGGCCGTCTACCCCGCCCGGTGG
The DNA here is from genome assembly GCA_031360505.1 of Acidobacteriota bacterium. Lineage (GTDB taxonomy): Bacteria > Acidobacteriota > Thermoanaerobaculia > UBA5066 > Gp7-AA6 > DAHUXD01. The sequence continues at coordinate 18,586 of JANMBR010000142.1, read as the reverse complement.
TCGCTCGCGGTGCGCTCGCTCGACCTCACGACGACCGTTACGCCGCTCGTCGCGGACCAGGAGCTCGTCACGGACAAGTCGACCGGTGTGACGTACTGGGAGGGTGCCTGCCGCGTCGAAGGCAAGAAAGACGGACGCCCGATCGGCGGCCGCGCCTACGTCGAGATGACCGGCTACGCCGGGCGCGACGTGCCCGGCCTGCTCAAGCCCTGATCGGCTAAGGAGTCGGGTTCGCCGCGGGGGCGTCCTTCGGGAGCTTGGGCTGGACCTCGAGGGTCACGAGGAACGTCTTCGCCTTGTCCATGTGGCGGTAGACGAACGGAAACCGGATCGCGCACGTGTCCCGTTCACCGGCGGACAGCCAGCCGACGCGCGTGCCGCCGGAGCCGGCCGCTACGAGGTTGCCCTCCTCGTCGAAGAGCGCGACCGCGACGCCCGCCTGCACGGGGACGAGGCCGTCGTTGTCGATCCGGATGACGCACTCCGCGTCGGAGCGCCGCAGCGGTCCCCCGATGGCCTTGCCGGTCTTGAACACGATCTGGTTGATCTTGACCTGGTCGATGGCGAGGCTGACCGTCTGGATGCCGTCCAGCGGCTTGTAGTCGAACTTCTTTGTGGCCTGCTGCGCGCCAAGGGGCGCCGCCAGGCAGGCCGCCGCGACGAAGAGAATGGCTTTGCGCACGCGGGTGTTCCTCCCCGGCGGCAAACCTATCAGGCCGGCCGCCGGAGAAGAAGCACCGCGCGGGACAAAGCGGGGCGAGCCCCGCCCGGACGCTACGGAACCGGCGTTACGTCGGGCGCGGGGGAGTTGTCCGTGGGCCTCGCATTCTTGCTGCCCTTGGCGCGCGTCTCGAGCGTCACGATGAAGTTCGCGGCGTTGTCGAGCCGGCGATAGACGTACGGAAAGTCGATGTCGTAGTAGGTCCGCGCGCCCTTATTGAGATAGCCCCACTTGGTGCCGTTCGAGCCGGCGGCCACGACGTTGCCCTCTGCGTCGAAGACGACGACGGCGACACCGACTTCCTCATCCGTCTCCGAGTTATTGTCGATCCGCACCCGGACGTTCGCGCTCGACTTGCGCAGCGGCGTCCCCTTGAGCGTGCTGCCGAGGTCAAACACGACCTGGCCGATGACCACGTTTTCCGTCGCAAGGTCGATGTTCTGGACCCCACCCACCGGTTGCCAGGGAAACTTTTTCGTCGCCACCTGCGCGCTGGCCGGACAAGTCAGCGCGGCCGCCAGGACCGCCATCAGAAGAAAAGATCGAATTCGCATTCCCACCTCCACTGCAAAGAAAATTATGACATCCGCAAGCCGGGACGCCCCGGGCGGAGTCTTTTGCAGTGTAGCAGGAGCTAGGTCTTCTGGGCGAGGCGGCTGCGGTGGTAGCCGTAGAGGAAATAGATCACGAGGCCGATCAGGAGCCACACACCGAACCGGATCCACGTCGCCAGCGGAAGTCCGCTCATCAGGTAAACGCAGACCACGATACCGGCGATCGGAACGAAGGGCACGAACGGCGTGCGGAAGGGGCGTTTGCGGTCTGGATCCTTGTGGCGCAGCACCATGATCCCGATGCAGACCAGCACGAAGGCGAAGAGGGTCCCGATGTTCGTCAGCTCGACGAAGACGTCGAGGTTCGCGAAGGCCGACAGGAGCGCCACCGCGATGCCGATCCAGATCGTGGTCACGTGCGGCGTCTTGTACTTGGGATGGATCTTCGCGAAGGACTTGGGAAGCAAGCCGTCGCGGGCCATCGAGAAGAAGATGCGGGCCTGGCCGTACTGGAAGACGAGCAGCACGGCGGTCGTCGCGATGACGGCGCCGAACGCCACGATGCCCGCGGCCCAGTTCATCCCGAGCAGCGAAAAGGCCTTGGCCAGGGGCTCCGAGGAGCCGCGGATCTGCTCGATCGGAACCATGCCCGTCAGTACGAGCGAGGTCGCGATGTAGAGGACGGTGCAGATCGCGAGCGATCCGATCATGCCGATCGGCATGTCTTTCTGCGGGTTCTTGCACTCCTCGGCGGCCGTCGAGACGGCGTCGAAGCCGATGTAGGCGAAGAAGATCAGCGCTGCACCGGTCCGGATCCCCGTCAGGCCGTTTGGCGAGAACGGGTGCCAGTTGGCCGGCTTCACGTACATCGCGCCGACGACGATGAAGAAGATCAGGATGATCAGCTTCAGGACGACCATGCCCGTGTTGAACCGCGCCGACTCCTTGATCCCGATGACGAGAATCCAGGTCAGCAGCAGGGTCACGGCGGCGGCGGGCAGGTTGAAGACGATGGGGATGCCGAAGGCGTGCGGCGCGGCGTCCATGAAACCCGGAGTCTTGAAGGCCGTCGCGAGATCCGTCGTCAGCCAGGGAGGAATCACGATGCCGAACCCCTTCAGCAGCTCGACGAAATAGCCCGACCAGGACACCGCCACGGCGACGTTGCCCATGGCGTACTCGATGATGAGGTCCCAGCCGATGATCCAGGCCACGAACTCGCCGAGCGTCGCGTAGGAGTACGTGTAGGCGCTTCCCGCGATTGGAACGAGCGACGCGAACTCGGCGTAGCAGAGCGCGCAGAAACCGCAGCCGATCGCCGTGATGATGATCGAGATGACGAGCGCCGGGCCGGCGCCATCGTGGTTTGCTCCGCCCGCGGCCGCCGAGCCGATGACCGCGAAGATCCCGGCGCCGACGATCGCGCCGATGCCGAGGGCGATGAGCTGGACCGGACCCAGGGTCCGCTTCATCTGGTGCTGCGGCTCGTCCGCGTCCGCGAGGATCAGGTCGAGTGACTTGGTCCGGAGCAGCTTGCTGTTCATGCGAAAGTGCGGCGGAGAATATCAGAAGCCCGACGGCGCAAGCCCCTCCGAATCGGACGCGGGCTTCTGGCGGATTGCCGCCAGGGCGAGACCGAGCAGGCCCGCGAGACCGAGGTAGAGCCCTTCCCGTAATCCGGGCGGCACGTAGCGAAACTCGACCCGGTGTTTCCCCGCGGCCAGCCGCACTCCGCGAAAGGCGCCGTCGGCGCGCAGCACCGGCGCCGGCACGCCATCGACGGTGGCCTGCCAGCCCTTTTCCCACGAATCGAGCAGCACGAGGACGCCTGGTGCCGACAGCCTTGCCTCGAGCGCGATCCGCGAGGCCTGCCGCGCGATCAGGCGCACGTTCGTGCCCGATTCGTTCCAGGCGGGATCGCGCTCGAGCGCAGTCCCCTCCTCCAGCACGACCGCGCGCCGCGGATCGAACCCGGGCGAGAGCGCCACCCGGAGCGAGTCGGTCTCCGGCACCACGACGGACTCCGGGACGAGGAAGGCGCGCGGGAGCGCCTCCGTGGCTTCGACGACGGGGGCCGCGGTCGCGCTCGGGCCCGGAAGCACGATGGCTCCGACTCCGGAGAGCGCCAGCGCCCGCGGGGAAGGGCGCTGCAGAATCTCCTCGACCCTTTCCAACGTCGGTCCCGCGCCGTAGGCCGATGCGAGGCCATACCGCAGCCCCAGGGCTCCCTTCAGGGAAACGGCATTGCGCACGAGCTCGCGTCGGACGGAATCCGGGTAGGGCACCGGATTGAGCGAAGGTGCGATCGAGAGAAACCGGCGTGGAAATCCGGCTTCATCCGGGCCGAGTCGCGCGCGCAGGACGGCAACGATCGCGGGCTCGGTCGTGTACAACTCTGCCTCGCCGGTGGGCGCGGCCCGGCGCGCGTGGACCACGAGGTCGACCGCGAGCCCGAGGACGAAGAGGACCCCCATCACGCGCGGCCGCGGCGCCCGCGCGAGCCAGTGCGCGAGGACCAGCGCCGACCCGACGGCAAGCGCCAGCGACCACGAGAAGAGAAACCGTTCCGGCACCCGAAAGCTGCGCAGCAGCGGCAGCGCCGAGATGTACCGGTACGGGCCGGCGGCGCCAAACGCGAGCGCGAGCCCGGCGATTGCGCCCAGCACGCAGGCCAGAAACTCCGGCCGGGCCCGAGGCGCGCGGCGCCGCAGGAAGACGACGAGGCCGGACAAAAAGAGCACGCCGACAAACACCCCCGCGTATGCGGCACTTTCCGGCCAGCGCGTACGGCCGTCCACGGGCAGAAACACCATGTCGAGCTCATGGCCCTGCGCCAGCGGCTGCAGGTCCGTCGCATCGGCCGAGAGGCCTGCCTGGCGCGAGGTTTCCGGCAGGAGCGCGGCCGAGGGAATCCACGAGGGAGCGCCCAGGGCCAGAGCCAGGGCGCCTGCAATGGCGAAATCGAGAAGCGCCCGGCGCCAGCTGGCCGAGCTCCACAACATGGCTGCGGCGAAAAAGACGACGAAGGGCGCAGCCGCGAGAAGGACGTGGGGCCGGGCCGCAAGCAACGCCAGGCCGCCGGACACCGACGCCCAGAGCGTGCCGGCCCGGCGTTGCCCGCGGGCGATTCGGGACAGGCCGTAGAGACCGAGCGGCACCAACGCCGAGACCGCGACGGCATTGGGCCAGATCGCGCTCTGGACCATGCGCGCCGACAACATCCAGGCAACGCCTCCGAACAGCGCCGCCATGGGGCGCTCGGTCCGATCGCGCACGAGGAGAAAGACCGCGAAGCCCGCGAGCCAGAAGTGCAAGAGCGTGAAGAAATCCGCAAGTCGATGGACGGGACCGCCCGTCGCGAGCAAGGGAACCGTCAAAGGGTAGAAGACCGGCGCCTCCTGGTGGAAGAGCGGCGGATGGCCGCAGTACTCGCCTTCGAGCCAGAAGGGGGACTCGCCGGCCGAGAGCGCGTGCTGCGTCGCCGCCCACACGGGGAGGTGCTCGTAGTAGAGATCCATGTGAAAGAACGAGCGCGCGCCCGAGACCACCGGCCAGAATGCCACCAGCAAGAGAAGAAAGAGAGCCAGAGCCGCTCCCGGAGCCGCGGCAACCCTTCGGCCCGGCGAGCGCCCGCTCATCGCGCCGCGGTCGCCGCGATCCGCCCGGGCAGCTGCGCAAGGCTCGCGATGCGATCGGCGATGTCTCCGTGCTGGTCCTTGCGGTCCAGCAGCAGCGCTTGGAGGCCCGCCGCCCGCGCCCCCTCGAAGTCGTCCCGCAGCGAATCGCCGACGTGCAGCGCCTCCGCGGCCGTGACGGACATCCGTTCGCAGGTCCGGCGGAAGATCTCGGCGTCCGGTTTGCCCGTCTCCTCGATCGCGGACACCGACACGGTCCGGAAGTAGCCGGACAGGCCCCGCAGCTCGAGCAGCCGCGGCAGATACGAATCCCAGTTGGACACGACGGCCAGCGGCATCCCGCGGGCGGCCAGCGCCTCGAGGGTCGGAACGACGTCGGAGTAGACGGCCCAGGCGTCCGGGTCGCGGAAGTGCTGCGCCAGGCGCCCGAAGGCCTCTTCCGACAAGGGGCCGCCGTCGAGCAGGCGCCGCACCCGCCCGAGAAAGTCGCGCCAGAACCCGGGCTCGCCGCGCACGCCGCCGTAGCGATCTCCGGGCTTCTCGCGCTGGATTTCGATCCAGACTGTCGTCAGTGCGTCCCGCAGCTCGCCGTGCGTGAAACAGACCCCGTCATCCGCGAAGACGCGGGCATAGACCTCCTCTACGGGAGGGTCGGGATACACCAGCGTCGCGCCGGCGTCGAAGAAGACGGCCCGGATCAACGGATCAACAGACGAGGGCGTTCTCCCGCATTACGCCGTCGAGGGCCCGGTTGAGCGCGTCGCAGCAGCGCCGCGCCGCCTCGAGGGCCTCTTCACGGGCCTCCGGGGTGTCGGCCACCCGCCCGAGCGCCTCGCGCTCGACCTGCCGGTGCCACACGTCGGCCTCTTCGTGGACGGAGAAGAACCGCGTGGCGTCCTCGTCGACGATGCCGTAAAAGGCTCTGAGGCCTTCGCGCTTGGTCTTCGAGACCTCGGGAATTTGCGACTCGTACGCGTACAGGGCCGCGAGCCCCTCCGCCACCGAGCCGTCGTGCGTCGAGCGCCGGAACTGGGCGATCGCGTCCGCCACTTCGGGCGTGCGCGGGGCCGCGGCGAGGTCGGAAGGATTCGCGCCGAGAGCGACCGCGAAACGTCGCCAGAGTGCGGGATGGTTCTCCTCGCCGCGCTCCTCCTCGATCAGGTTCTCGAGCAGCTCCTGACGCAGCGCCGCGTCGTCGCAACCCGAGTGCACGCCCGAGACGTACGTCGGGAACGCCGCCACGTGCGGGTAGTAGGAGATCGCATACTCGCGCAGGTTCTCGCGCGTGAGCTTGCCCTGCGACCAGAGCTGGTAGAAAGGGTGCTTCAGGAGATGGTTCTCGGCGATCACTGCGTCCAGGGCGGTGAGGAACTCGTCTCTCGTCATTTGCGCTCCTTAAGGAAGAGTCGAGGGTCTAGAGTCGAGAGTCTAGAGGTTGTCGCCCGTCTTTGTCGACCCTCACATGTCTCGACCCTCGACCCGTCTTCAGGGCATCACCTGCCCGCCGTCGGCCACGATGGCCTGGCCCGTGACGGACCGAGCGTCGTCGGAGGCGAGGTAGGCGACGAGTCCGGCGATCTCGTCGGGATGGAGGACGCGGTTCAGAGGCGCCATGCGGGCGGCCATCTGCCGGCCCTCTTCCTCGCCGCCCAAGCCGCGAAAACCCTGCCGCGCCATCTCCGTCTCGACCCAGCCCGGGCAGATCGCGTTGACCGTGATCCGGCGCGGCGCGAGCTCGAGGGCGAGGGTGCGGGTCAGGCCGATCACGCCGTGCTTGGAGGCGGAGTAGGCCGCGAAGCCGGGGACGCCAAATCGGCCGAGGACCGAAGAAAGGTTGATGACCCGACCGCCATCGGCCAGATGGGCGGACGCCTCCCGAATCACCCGAAAGACCGCGGTCAGGTTGGTCGCAAGGATCGCGTCCCAGAGAGCGTCTTCGGGATCGTCGAGGGGGGTTCGCCCGCCGAGCCCGGCGTTATTGACCAGGATGTCGATGCGCCCCCACCGCTCGATCGCCGCACCGATCGCGTTCTTGACGGAACCGGGATCCGTCACGTTGCAGGCCAGGGCCAGGGCGTCCTGGCCCGCCGACCGCATCTGGACGGCGTGGCGCTCGCACGCCGCATGATCGCGCGCGGCCAATACCACCCGCGCGCCTTCCGCGCCGAGCCGCCGGGCGATCGCCTCGCCGATGCCGCGCGAGGCGCCCGTAACGAAGGCCACCTTGTCCGCCAGCCGCGGTTGGGTCACGCGCGCATCCCCGGCACTAAGGACGTGTCGGCAGGGCCGTCGGGGGCTGGGCGCGGCGCGCGCCGGCCACCTCGGGAGGCAGCGGGAAGTGCACATCCTCCTCGACGGTGAGCACGATCTCGACGTCCATTTCGCCCCTGGCCCGCAGCACCCGCACGATCTCGTTGACGAGAAATTCCGGGGCCGAAGCGCCGGAGGTGATGCCGACCGTCTCCACGCCCTCGAGCCAGGCCGGGTCGATCTCCGACACGTCGTCCACGAGGTAGGCCCGCGCACCAGCGAGGGCCGCCTCCTCGACGAGCCGGTTCGAGTTGGAGGAATTGCGCGAGCCGACGACGAGGATGACCGGCGCCTGCCGGGCGAGCGCCCGAACCGCGACCTGGCGGTTCTGCGTCGCGTAACAGATGTCGTCCTTGGCCGGAACGTGGATCTTTGGGAAACGGCGGCGCAGGGCCTCGACGATCGGACGCGTGTCCTCCATCGAAAGCGTCGTCTGCGTGATGAACGCCACGCGCTCCGGGTCGCTCACCGCGACCTGCTGCGCGTCCGCGACGGAGGAGACGAGCTGGATCTGCGACGCGGCGGCCTCCCCCATCGTGCCCTCGACCTCTTCGTGGCCCGCGTGGCCGACGAGCAGGATCTCGTAGCCCATCCGGGCAAAACGGATTGCCTCGAGGTGGACCTTGGTCACGAGCGGGCAGGTCGCGTCGATCACGCGCAGGCCCCGGGCGGTGGCCGAGGCCCGCACCTGCGGCGAGACGCCGTGCGCGGAGAAGACCGCCGTGGCGCCGTCGGGCACGTCATCGAGCTCCTGGACGAAACGCACGCCGCGCGCCTCAAAGTCGCGCACGACGTGGCTGTTGTGGACGATCTCGCGGCGGACGTACACGGGCCCCTCGAAGCAGTCGAGAGCGAGGTCCACGATCTCGATGGCGCGCACGACCCCGGCGCAGAAACCGCGGGGGGCCGCGAGGAGGATCCGCTTGACCGAGAGGGGGGCGCCGTCGGGAATCATGGGCAACCGCGATTCTATCGCCGGTCGATTCCCTCTCGGGCGCCGGAGCGCCGAAGCGCGGCTTGCCGCCGGGCTTCCGGGTCGAACAGGGAACGTTCCAGGCCGCAGGTCGAGCAATACCGCTCTCCGGGCTCGCAGGGACGCGGGCATCCACCGTTGGCGCAGTGGGTGTCGGGCGCGGGCGCCTCACTCATCATTTTTCCCCTTTCGCGTTCGGAACCGGCAACAGATAGTGCAGGATCTCCCGCTCGCAGCGGTCCCGGTAGACGCCGAATGTCGTCTCGGGATCCTTCTCGGCGAGCCACTGCATCATCAAACCGTCGAAAATCGCTCGCATCGTCGAGCCGGCCTCTTTCGCGTCGCGCACGACGAACACGCCGCGCCGCATGCCCTCTTCCACGATGCCGCCGTCGATGTCGCGGCAGCCCGCGTAGAAGCGCTCGTTGACCAGGCGGAAGGCCTCGCGGCGCGATGCCAGGCCGCAGAAGTCCACGAAGGCGCGGAAGAACGCCCGGTTCTTCGAGGGCGACGGGAAGATGAGCGCGACGAGGGCGCGGACCTTGGCGACGGGCTCATCGACGGCGCCGACGGCCTCGCGCATCCGCGCGTGGATCGAGTCGATGAGCCAGCCGAAGAGCTCGCGGAAAAGCTCGTCCTTCGAGTCGAAGTAGTAGAGCGTGACGCCTTTCGAGACCCCCGCGCGCCGGGCGATGTCGTCGAGCGTGACCTCGGAGAAGCCTTTTTCGGCGACTTCGCGAAACGCGGCCTTGAGCAACGCTAGGCGGCGTTCAGGCTCGGTGGCGTGGGCGGCTCGCGGCATGGGACCGGGACAATAACCGACCGGTCAGTCAAAAGTCAATAGGCCTGATCCTCGGCCCGCATAGACTGCGGTCGTGCGCGTTCGCCTTCTGCACTTTGCGTCCTTCCGCGACGCGGTCGGCCGCGACCAGGAGGAGCGCGATCTCGAGGAGGGAACCCGGGTCGAAGACCTCTGGACCGCGCTTGGCCGCGAAGTCGCGCTATTCGGCCGTTTCCGTTCGATCCCTCCGGCCGCCGTGAACCGCGAGTACGTCGCAAGCGACACGGTCCTTCATGACGGAGATGAAGTCGCATTCCTGCCGCCGGTGGCGGGGGGATGACGAGATGCCTGCCATGTACCTGACCACCTCCCCCATCGACCTCGTCGCGCTCTTGCTCGAAGCGCGCTCTTCGGACGGCGCGCTGTGCCTCTTCGTCGGCGTGGTGCGCGACGAGAACGACGGGCGCACGACGACGGCGATCCAATACGAGGCGTACGGCCCGATGGCGGAGTCCGAGATGGCGCGAATCGCCGAGGGCCTTTCCCGGGATTTCCCCGCCGTGAAGATCGGCATAAAGCACCGGGTCGGCCTGCTCGCCGTCGGCGACGCCTCCGTGGCCATCGCCGCGGTTTCGCCCCACCGCGCCGACGCGTTTGCCGCCTGCCGCGCTGCGATCGACCGCGTGAAGGCGACCGTCCCCATCTGGAAGAAGGAGTTTCATCCGGATGGGTCGAGCGGATGGGTGGACCCGACCAAAGCAGACGGCAGGCCGCGGTAGCGGACCGCGGACGAAAGTCCCCGTCGTCCGCTTTCTGCTGTCTGCGGTCCGCCGTCTGGTGACAAAATCCCCCCGATGTCCCTCGCCAAAGTCATCGGCCCCGACATCGAGGAGCTGATCCGGGAGAACCCGAAGGATCTGGCCGCGGCGGTGGCGAACATCCACCCGGCGGACCTGGCGGAGCTGCTGGACGACCTGCCGCGCGAGGACCGCGTCGTGCTCTTCGAAGCGCTGCCGCCCGAGCAGGGCGCCGCGATGCTCTCGGAGTTGAAGGGCGAGACGCTGCGCCTGATCCTGCACCGCGCCTCCCCGGCCAAGCTCGGCGCGGAGCTCGACCGGCTGCCCGCCGACGAAGTCACGTTCCTCCTCGAGCACCTCACGCAGCGCCAGCGCGAGGGCATCGTCGCCAAAATGTCGCCCCGGGACGCAGCCGAGGTCGAGCGGCTGCTTCGCCACGCGCCCCGCACGGCAGGCCGTCTCATGACCGAAAAGTTCGCGACGATCCGGCCCGAGTGGACGGTCGCCGAGACGCTCGATCACCTCAAGCGCATCGATCCCGAGGTCGAGACCGTCCAGAGCCTCTACGCGGTGGACGAGGCCGGCCGGCTGGTCGGGTACGTGTCGCTGCGCCACCTCTTCCCCGCTCCCCCCGAGAAGAAGATCTCCGAGATGATGGAGCGGCGCCTGCTGACGGTGAAGGCCGACACGCAGCAGGAAGAAGTCGCGCGTCTCGTGTCGAAGTACGACGTCCACGCGATCCCGGTGGTCGACGAGGAGAACCGGCTGCTGGGCATCGTCACGGTGGACGACGTCATCGACATCATGATCGAGGAGCAGACCGAGGACGCCCTGCACATGGGCGGCGTCTCGGCCACGGAAGAAAGCGTCGAGCAAGGCTATTTCGCGACGAAGCCCTTCCGCAACGTGCGGCTGCGGTTCAACTGGCTGCTCCTGATGTTCGTCACCGAGACCTTCACGGGGACGGTGCTGCGCCACTACGAAAGCGAGCTCGCCAAGGTCGTCGCCCTCTCGTTCTTCATTCCGCTCCTGATCGGCACCGGCGGGAACTCCGGATCCCAGACCGTGACGACGATCGTCCGCGGCATCGCCATCGGAGAAATCCGGATGCGCGATTTCGGCCGAGTCCTTTTCCGGGAGGCCGGCAGCGGCCTGGTGCTCGGGCTCATGCTCGGCATCGTCGGATTCGGCCGCGCCATGCTCTGGGGCTCGTCGGTGCCCCTGGCCATGACCGTGGGCGTCTCGATCCTCGCGATCTGCGCCTGGGCCAACACGGTCGGCTCGATGATCCCGCTGCTCGCGACCTTCTTCAAGATCGACCCGACGGTGATGTCCGCGCCGCTGATCGCGACCCTCGTGGATGCGACCGGCCTGATCATCTATTTCACGATCGCGAAGACGTTCCTGGGCTTGTAGCCGCCCGCGCCAACCCTGATAGGATCGCGCGTTCCAAGATGACCGAGGAGGCCTCATGAGCACACCCGCAAAGACCCGCGACTGGACGAGCCCCGAGCTCGATCACCCGGTCGTCAACTACCGCGCCGCCGACGGCATCGCCGTGATCGAGATGGACGACCCGCCGGCCAACACTTATACCTATGCCATGAACCGGCAGCTGGACGAGGCGATCCTGAAGGCGCGCTTCGACGACGACGTGCACGTCATCATCCTGCGCGGCAAGGGCGACCGCTTCTTTTCGGCCGGCGCGAACATCGGCATGTTGAACGCCGTGTCGCCGGGCTTCAAGTACTTCTTCTGCCTGCACGCCAACGAGATGCTCCTGCGCCTCGAACACACGCCCAAGCTCGTCATCGCGGCGCTGAACGGCCACACGGTCGGCGGCGGCCTCGAGATCGCCATGGCCGCGGACCTGCGCATCGCGCGCAAGGACGCGGGCAAGATTGGCCTGCCGGAAGTCACCCTCGGTGTGCTGCCCGGCACGGGCGGAACGACGCGCCTGGCGAAGATGATCGGCAAGTCGAAGGCGATCGAGCTCATGATCACCGGCAACACGTTCACCTTCGAGGAGGCGCTCGATCTCGGGATCGTCAACCAGGTCATCGACGCGACCGCCGAGCAGTGGTGGGAGCAGGTCATGGACTACGCGCGGCAGTTCGTGCCGCCGCACAAGGCGTCCAAGGCCGTCGGCCGGATCAAGCGCGCCGTGCAGTCGGGCTGGGACCTCCCCACCGAGTCGGCCCTCGCGGTCGAACGCGAGCTCCAGCAGCTGCTCTTCCAGAGCGAGGACGCCAAGGAAGGCATCGCCGCCAACCAGGAGAAGCGCGTTCCCAAGTTCAAGGGCAAGTAGACCCAGCGGGGTCTGACCCCCGAAGGGGGTCTGACCCCTGGCGCCCTCTCAAATCGAGACAATGACTAATCTCAAGACCGACCTCTTCATCAACGGCGCGTTCGTTCCGGCGGCGAGCGGCCGGCGTTTCGCGACCGTGAACCCGGCGACGGGCGAGACGATTGCCGAGGTCGCCGAGGCCGGCAAGGAAGACCTCGACCGGGCCGTCGCCGCGGCACGCGCCGCCTTCGAGTCCGGGCCCTGGGCCGCCATGAAGCCGCGCCAGCGCGGACGCATCCTCATGCGCGCAGCCGACCTGCTCTCCTCGCGCGCCGATGAGTTCGGTCAGGTCGAGACGCAGGACAACGGCAAGCCCATTTTCGAGGCGTCGAAGATCGACATGCCCGCCGCCGCCGAGTGCCTCTCGTATTTCGGCGAGTACGCTGACAAGCTCTACGGCGACACGTTCCCGGGCCGCACGGATGCGTTCCTCCTGACGCTGCGCGAGCCGATCGGCGTCGTCGGAGCGATCACGCCGTGGAACTTTCCGCTGCTCCAGGCCATGTGGAAGATCGCGCCGGCGCTGGCGCTCGGCAACGCGATCGTGCTCAAGCCCGCGTCCGTCACTCCGCTCACGGCGCTGATGCTCGCACAGCTGCTGGCCGAGGCGGGCCTGCCGCCCGGCGCCTTCAACGTGATCCCCGGCCCCGGCGCCGTCGTCGGCCAGGCCATGGCGCTGCACGCCGGCATCGATAAGATCTCCTTCACTGGCGAAACCGAGACCGGCAAGTCGATCCTGCGGGCGGCCGCCGGGACGGTCAAGCGCGTCTCGATGGAGCTCGGCGGCAAGTCCCCGAACATCGTCTTTGCCGACGCCGACCTCGACGCCGCGGCCAAGGGGGCGATCAACGCGATCTTCTACGGCAAGGGCGAGCTCTGCTCGGCGGGCTCGCGGCTGCTCGTCGAGGAGCCGGTCCACGACGCGCTGATGGAGAAGGTCGTCGAGCGCGCGAAGAAAATGGCGCCCGGCGATCCGCTCGATCCCAAGACGCGGCTCGGCTCCCTCGTTTCCGAAAAGCAGCGCGAGAACGTCGCGCGCTACGTCGAGAGCGGCCGCAGGGAAGGAGCGAAGCTCGTGGCCGGCGGCAATCCCGCCTCGATCAACGGGAAGGGCGCGTTCTTCGAAGCGACCGTCTTCGATGGCGTCACGCCGGAGATGACGATCGCGCGCGAAGAGATCTTCGGCCCCGTGCTCGCGACGCTCACGTTCAACAATGAAGCCGAGGCCGTTGCGATCGGCAACTCCACGATCTACGGACTGGCCGCGGCCGTCTGGTCCCGCGACATCAAGAAGGCGCTGCGGACCGCGAAGGCCCTCAAGGCCGGGACCGTCTGGATCAACACGTACAACTTCTACGATCCGGGTCTGCCCTTCGGCGGCTACAAGGAGTCGGGCTTCGGCCGCGAGCGCGGCCACTACGCGCTCGAGGAGTACACGCAGGTCAAGTCGATCTGGGTGGATTTAACTCCTTAGCGGGGTCTGACCCCCGGAGGGGGTCTGACCCCTCCCAGTTGGAGGTGCGGTGGTGCATTTGACTCTTCTTCTCGCCTCGCTCCTCTCGGTGCCGAGCGCGTCGGCTTCGCCGGCCGCGGCACCCTCCGTCAAGTCGGTCTTCGAAGCGCAGCTCGCCGTGCGCCACTTCCGCGACACCGCGATCGCGCCCGACGGCGCGCGGGCCGCCTGGTCGGAAAAAGTCCTCGACAAGGACGGCCAGGAAAGCCTCGGAGCCATCTCGGTCGTGAGTCTGCCGGCTGGAAAGCCCCGCCGGCTGACTGCCGCGAAGGACGGGGCCCGCCGCGAGTGGGGCGCTGCCTTCTCGCCGGACGGCGAAACGATCGCCTTCTTCTCCGACTCCGCCGCGCCGCCGCAACTCCAGATATGGCTCGCGCCGGCGAAAGGCGGAGCGCCCCGGCAGCTCACGCGAGTCAAAGGCCAGCTCGACCACCTCCTCTGGTCGGCCGACGGCTCGTCCATCGCGTTTCTCTTCGTCGAGGGCTCGGCGCAGGAGACCGGGGCGACCGTCGCCTACAAGCCCGACTCCGGCGTCGTCAGCGAAACCTTCGAGGAGCAGCGCATCGCCGTGGCGGACATCCACACGGGCAAGGTGCGCTCGGTCTCCCCCGCCGACATGTATGTGTACGACTACGACTGGTCACCCGACGGAAAGACGTTCGCCGCGGAAGCGGCGAAGGGATCCGGCACCAACAACTACTGGGTGGCCGAGCTCTACCGCATCGACGCCGCCACCGGGCAAACGCGCTCAATCCTGAAACCGTCGCTCCAGATCGCCTGCCCGCGATTCTCGCCGGACGGCAAGTTCGTCGCGGTCATCCACGGCATCATGAGCGACGAGGGCTCGACGGGCGGCGACGTCTGGTCCGTCGCGATCGACGCCACCTCGTCGCGCAATCTCACGCCGAACATGAAGTGGTCCGCCAGCGCCCTCGCCTGGCGCCCGAACGGCGAGCTGCTCTTCACCGGGCACGCCGACGGCGGGCAGGGCGTCGCTCGCGTCGATTTTGCCGACGGCTCGATCCATCCCCTGTGGACCGGCGCCGAATCTCTGACCGACGTTTCCATGGCGTCGGTGGCGCCGGCCTCCGCGGCCGTCTGCAGCTCGTTTCAAAAACCGCCGGAGATCTGCGCCGGTCCCGTCGGACAGTGGAAGCCGCTGACGTCCGTCAACGCGAAGGCGCGTCCGCTGTGGGGCGAGGCCCGCTCCCTCCACTGGCAGAGCGACGGAGCGTCGGTCCAGGGCTGGCTGCTCTATCCGCTCGCGTTCGACCCCGCGCGCAGCTACCCGATGGTCGTCATGGTCCACGGCGGCCCCTCATCGGCGCAGCACTTCGGCTGGCCGGACCACTGGACCGCGACGCTGCCATCGCAAGGGTATTTCGTCTTCCTGCCGAACCCGCGCGGCAGCTATGGCTTTGGCGAGGCCTTCGTCCAGGGCAACGTCAAGGACTTCGGCGGCGGTGACCTGCGCGACATCCTGTCGGGCGTCGACGAAGTCGTGAAGAGCGCGCCGGTGGACGGCAAGCGCATCGGCGTCGCAGGTTGGAGCTACGGCGGCTACATGACGATGTGGGCGGTGACTCAGACCAATCGCTTCGCCGCGGCCGTCGCCGGCGCCGGCATCGCGAGCTGGCAGAGCTACTACGGGCAGAACAGGATCGACACGTGGATGCTCCCCTTTTTCGGAGCCTCCGTGTACGACGATCCGAAGGTCTACGCGAAGTCCTCGCCGATGGAGTTCATCAAGAACGCGAAGACGCCGACCCTCGTGCTGCACGGCGACCGCGACTCGGAAGTCCCGACGCCGCAAGGTTACGAGTTCTGGCACGCGCTCAAGGCGCTCCGAGTGCCGACGCAGCTCGTCATCTACACCGACGAAGGCCACGGCATTCGGCAGCCCGCGCATCGTCTCGACATCCTCGAGCGCACCGTGGGCTGGTTTGATCACTACCTCCGCTGAGTCCCGAGACTCCGCATTTTCCTAGGCCGCGATCACCTCCAGGTGATCCTCAGCGGCACCGACCACGGCAATCCACGGAATCTTCGCGTCGAACGTCACGAGTCGCCCTCCCTTCTTCTTCGCCAGACCGAGGAGGTAGACATCCGCGAGCTGCCGATGCGTCAAGGCGCGGGTGCGCCGGAACAGGCGCTCGTCCCGCAGCGAAATCGCGTCCTCCCAGAAGACGTGCCCGCCGCTGGCGCAAAAGGTGTCGAGGCGCTTGAGGATTCCGGCCGCGCCCCCGGGCGCCGCGAGGTAGGCCGGATTCGCCAGGATTCGCACGAGCCCGTTCTCGGTCAGCGGACACGTGGCCCAACCGGCTCCGCGATTGGGTGCAAACCACCGGTGCGCCGCTTCGTGGTGGACGTGGTCGGGGTCGAAGAGGGCGACGAGCACATTGACGTCCAGCAATGCGACGTCCTTCATTCCTCGTCTCGCAAGCGGTTGACCAGGGCCAGGCTCGGCCGAGGACTCCCTTTGGGGCGGCGCGGCAGTACCGGGACTCCGTTCCGGGCCCTCGAACCCACCTTCGGCTCGAGCGCCGCGCGGGCCAGATCCGAGAGAACTCGTCCCGCCGTGGTCGCGCGACGCGACGCGAGCTCCTTGGCCACCAGGAGAACGTCCTCGTCGATGTCGAGCGTGGTGCGCATTCCGAGATCATCACGCATCACGCATCAGATGTCCAGCCGCCGGACCGCTCCCCAGCCCGCTGCGGTATGGTCGGCCCGGATAAAGAGCAACTGATGTTCGATCCCAAGATTCTTTCCGGTCAATCCATCCTCGTCACCGGCGGAGGCTCGGGCCTCGGCCTCGCGATGGCGAAGACCTTCGCCGCGCATGGTGCGAAAGTCACGATCGCAGGGCGGCGGCGCGAGAAGCTCGAAGCGGCCGCGGTGGAGATCGCGGCCAGGGCGCGGGAGGGCGGCGAGGTCGCCTTCTTCCCTGCCGACGTTCGCAACCCCGAGGAGGCCGCAAAGCTCGTCACCGACTCCGCTGCCCGCTTCGGAAAGGTCGACGGCCTCGTCAACAACGCCGCCGGCAACTTCCTCGCCTTCTCGGAGGAGCTGACGCCCAACGGCTTCGACGCCGTCGTGCGCACGGTCCTCTATGGCTCGGTCAACTGCACGCTCGCCCTCGGCCGGCATCTGCTCGAGCGCAAGGCGCCGGGCGCGATCGTCTCGATCGTCACCACCTACGCCTGGACCGGCACGGCCTTCGCGCTGCCTTCGGCGTGCGCCAAGGCGGGAGTTCTCGCCATGACGCGCTCGCTCGCCGTCGAGTGGGGCCATGCCGGCATCCGCCTGAACGCGATCGCGCCGGGCCCGATTCCGACCGAGGGCGCGTTCTCGCGCCTCATCCCGAACGAACAGGCCGAGAAGGCCGCCCTCGGCCGCATCCCTCTCGCCCGATTCGGCCAGCAGGAGGAGATCGCGAACCTCGCAACCTTCCTCCTCTCCGACCTCTGCCCCTACCAGACCGGCGACTGCGTCACGATGGACGGCGGCGAGTGGTTGGCGGGCGCGGGTGAGTTTTCCGACTACCGCAAGGTCCCCCGCGCGATGCTGAAGGCCGGCTTCGACGCGATGAAACCAAAGAAGGGTTAACGCCAACGGCCTTCAGAACCCCGGGAGGAGTTCGATGGTCATTCTGTGTGTCGCGCTGTTCACGACGCTCGGCTGGGCAGGTCCGGCAAACCCGCCGAGCACCCCGAGCCCGCTGGTCGGCTCGTGGCGATTGATCACGTATGAGGATCGGCCCGATGCGAGCTCCCCCGTATTCCCCTTCGGCAGGAGCCCCAAGGGCCTTCTGATCTATACCTCGACGGGCCAGATGTCGATTCAGATCATGAAGCAACCGCATCCCGGAGTTGCTTCGGGCGATGAGGACCGCGTGACTCCCGCGGAGAAGCAGGCCCTCTTCGACGCATTCATGGCCTACTTCGGTACTTACTCGGTCGACGCGACACGGGGTGTCGTCACGCACCACGTGGAGGGCGATCTGTGGGGAGTGTTCGACGGGAAGGACGAGGACCGCCCGTTCGAGCTCTCCGGTGATCGCCTGACGCTCAAGACTCGCTGGCAGAGCGGCGGTCGGAACTGGTCAGGCCTGCGAGTGTTCGAACGGCTCAGGCCCGGAGATGGCCGATAGCTCGATCAGCGACACTCAGAGGGGCCAACCGTGCGTTCATCCGTTTGTCCATGAATACAGGAACGCACGGTTGACCCTATCGAGGCCCTTCGAGGCCCCATTCTCGAGGCAGGCACAAGAGAACCCGGCAACCCCCTCCCGACGTACTCTGCTTTGAACGGCTATTCTTTCGTTTCACCAAGGAGACAGAACATGGTCACCGCAGCGCTGTATTTGAAGCTCGAGGCAAAACCCGGCAAGGAAGCCGAGCTCGAGAGTTTCCTGAAGGGAGCCCTTCCTCTCGTTCAGGACGAGCCGGCCACCATCGCGTGGTTCGCCCTCCGGATGGGGCCCTCGACGTTCGGCATCTTCGACGCCTTCCCGAACGAAGCGGGGCGTGCGGCGCACATGTCCGGCCGCGTGGCCGAGGCGCTCATCGCGAAGGCGCCTGACCTCCTGGCGAAGCCGCCGTCGATCGACCGGATTGACATCCTCGCGTCAAAGCTGCCCTGAGGCTAGAGTTGCGCGGGCGGGGCAAGACCCGCCCCTACGGCACCAAATCCGATGCGGTGTCGTAGGGGCGGCCCTTGTGGCCGCCCGCGTGCCCTACGCGAACGCCTCCCCGAGGAACTGGTCGAGCTCGCGCTTGTGGACAGCCGCGTTGCCCGTCGCGGGTGACGGCGCTGCGGCGCGGCCGACGTAGCGCAGCGTCTGGCCCGCGGGGAGAAAATCCGACGAGCGCTCCTTGACGAACGTCCAGGCGCCCATGTTCTTCGGCTCCTCCTGCACCCACACGGCGTCGCGCGCGCGCGAATAGCCGGCGAGG
>JANMBR010000138.1:0-5149 GCA_031360505.1 Acidobacteriota bacterium | reverse complement strand
CGCCCTGGGTGAAGCCGACCGCGATCCCGGTCCCGTTGCCCATCGCGGCCAGACCGGCGGCGTCCGTGCCGATGAAGTTGCCCGCGATCACCATGCCGGTGACGTTGGATCCGAACGGGTTGAAGAGCTCGATGGCCTCGGAGCAGCGGTTGATGACGAGGCCGCGGACCACGGCGTCGTTCGTGCCCATCGTGATGCAGCGATTGGGAGCGGACGTGCCGTCGATCTCGATCTGAAGGACGGTGTTCAGCGCTCCCGTCGCGTTCGTATTGACCGCGCTGCCCGGCTGGGTGTATCCGTCGATGGTCATGGCGGTACCGATGATCGGCAGCAGGGTCAGCGGCGTGATCGTGTGGACGCCCGAACCCGGGATGGCAAAGGCGATCGTGTCGGCGGTCGCGTCGGCGTTCGCGTCCGTGATCGCCTGGCGCAGCGATCCTGCGCCGTCGTCGTTGGTGTTGGTGACCGTGAACGTGGCGCTCTGGCCGGGCGAGGCGGCCAGGAGACCCGCGAGGACGAACATGATCTTGCGCATACAGACTTCCCCCAGAGAGAGCCGCGAAAAGCGCCGGCAAAGCGGGTCAGGCCCCGGGCGGGGCCGAAAAATCCGGGGTGGCCCACGGGCGGCCACCCCGAGCGGAGGAAAACCGCCTGGATCACTGCAGCCCGAAGGTTTTCGTGATGAACACCGCCATCTGTCCCCGGGTGCTGGAGCCGTCGGGACAGTAGAGCGGCGGCGACGCCTGGCAGCCGCCGGTGATCTGCTCGGCGGCGAGCTGCTCGATGAAGTTGACCGCGGGGGCCGTCGGGCAGACGACGTCGTCGAAGACGCCCGTGCAGTCGGGTGGGACGTAGTTCGAGCCGTACTTGGTCTTCAAGAGGAAGACGGCCATCTGGCGCCGGGTGACGAGGTTGTCCGGGCAGAAGATGCCCACACCGCAACCGGTGGTGATGCCCTGGGCGGCGAGGGCCTCGATCCACGGCGCGAAGACGAGGGAGCATGGCACGTCGGTGAAGACGCCGGCGCACGGTGGCGGCGCATAGCAGAGGCCGTACTTCGCTTTCATCAGGAAGACGGCCATCTGCTGGCGCTTGGTTCCGTCGGCGACCCCGTAGAGGCCGCTGCCCACACCCGCCGTGATGCCGTTGGAGACGAGTGTCGTGACGAAGGCATAGAACTGATGGGCGTTCGGAACATCCAGGAAGTTGGCGACCCAGGCCTTCACTAGCGTTCCGGTCGTGCCGTCCGCGGTCGTCAGGACGATGTCGTTGACGGTTCCCGGCGGGAGGGTTGGAGAAGTCGAAGTCAGCGACTGAGAGCTGACGATCGTGACGGGGGTCGCGACACCTCCGACCGTCATGGTGGCCGGTCCCGCGAAGTCCGTGCCGGAGATGGTGATCGCGGTGCCTCCGGCGGGGGGCCCGGATCGGGAGGCGATCATCTTGAAGAGGATCCGCTGCGAGAACTCCGACGTGTTGCCGGCGGGGTCCGTGGCCGTGACGGAGATGCGCGCGCCGTTCTCGGCCGCGATGGGCAGGACGGCGTCGAAGGGAGCATGCCCGGTGGCGTCCGTCGTCACGGGGAAGGTTCCGAGATAGGTCTGGCCCTCGATGTACTCGCGGGGGGAGTTCGAGCAGGCGGGGTTGGCGTAGAAATCGAGATCGAAGGCCGTCGTGGGCGCGCCGTCCAGCTTACCGACGACCTCGGTCGTCGAGCCTCCGTAGACGACCGACTGGACGATCGGGAAGTTCTGCAGATGGTTTGCGCCGTCGTCGGAGTCGGAGGGATCGTTGGCGATCGGCTCGCAGCAGGAGAAGTCGATGCCCAGGTAGGCGTTGTCGTGGATCGAGTTGCCGACGATCGCGATGTTCCTCATGGCCGGCTGCACGAGCACGCCGTCCGCGATGTTGTAGGCAATCACGTTGCCGGCGCCGGGCGCGCGGCCGCCGACGAGGTTGCCGGTTCCGGTGGCGCCCGCGAACTGGAAGCCGACGCCGTTGTACCCGTTTCCGAGGGGGCTGACGCCGTCCTTCGCGGTGCCGATAAAGTTGCCGGAGATCGTGATGTTGCTGTTCGTGGCGACGCGGATTCCTGTGGAACCGTTGCCGGAAATGATGTTGCGCGAGGCGGCCGTGAGGCCGCCGACGGTGTGGCCGTTGCCCGCGGCAATGTCGATGCCGAAGCTGCCGTTGGGGACGGCGGTCGTTCCGCTGGCGTCCGTGCCGAGGAAATTGCCCTCGACGACGTCGCCGTCTTCGCTGTTGAGGCCGATGCCCGTGCTCGAGAAGCCGTTGATCACGAGACCCCGAACCGTCGATCCGCCGCCGGCGAGCCTCAGGCCGATACCGGGTGCCACGCCCGCGCCGTTGAGCACGATGCGCAGGACGGCGTCGTCGGCCACGGGATCGGTGTTGGGGCTCGAGCCGGGCTGCGTGTAGCCGTCGATGACGATCGGATCGAAGAGCTGGGCGTACTGGGTGGTCGTCAGCGCGATCGTGCAGACCCCGCCGGCGTCGCAGCCGGGATCCGACCCGGGGATGGCGAAGGCGACCGTGTCGAGGCCGCCGTTCGTCTCGGCGTCGAGGAGCGCCTGCCGCAACGAGCCAGCGCCGGAGTCGTTGGTGTTGACGACGGTGAACGTGGCGGCGGCCAGGGGGACGGCGGCGAGGGTCGCAGCGAAGAGGGCCGGGGCGATTCGCTTCATGGTGTTCCTCCGTTCTCGCGGGAGGGCTACTGTAGCCCGAAGGTCTTCGTAATGAACACGGCCATCTGCCCCCGGGTGCTGGAGCTGTCGGGGCAGTAGAGGGGCGGCGAGGCCTGGCAGCCGCCGGTGATCTGCTCGGCGGCGAGCTGCTCGATGAAGTCGACCGCGGGCGCAGTCGGGCAGACGACGTCGTCGAAGACGCCCGTGCAGTCGGGCGGGATGTAGGTCGAGCCGTGCTTGGTCTTGAGCAGGAACACCGCCATCTGGCGGCGGGTGACGAGGTTGTCCGGGCAGAAGATGCCGACCCCACAGCCGGTCGTGATGCCCTCGGCGGCGAGGGCTTCGATCCACGGCGCGAAGACGAGGGAGCAGGGCACGTCGGTGAAGACGCCGGTGCACGGAGGCGGGGTGTAGCAGAGGCCGTGCTCGGCCTTCAGGAGGAAGACAGCCATCTGCTGGCGCTTGGTGCCCTGGTCGACGCCGTAGAGGCCGCCGCCGACGCCGGCGGTGATGCCGTTGGAGACGAGCGTGACGACGAAGGAGTGGAACTGTTGTCCGCTCGGCACGTCGAGGAAGTCCGAGACCCAACCCTTGATGAGCGTACCGGTGGTTCCGTCGGGCGTGGTCACGACGACGTCCTGGGAGGTGCCCGGCGCGAAGGCGGGCATGACGGCGTTGAGCGTATGGTCGTCGGTGAACATGACGCTGGTGGCGGGGATGCCGCCGACGGTCAGCGTCGTCGGGTCGGCAAAGTCGGTGCCGGAGGCGGTGAATGCCGTGCCCCCGTTCGCCGGGCCCGAAGCCGGGCTGATCGAGAAGATGATGCGCTGCGAGAACTCGGAAGTGTTGCCGGAAGGGTCGGTGGCCGTGGCGCTGATGCGCGCGCCGGCCTCGGTGAAGACCGGAAAAATGACATCGAAGGTGGCATTGCCGCTTCCGTCGGTCGTCGTCTGAGTTGAGCCGAGGTAGGTCTTGCCTTCAATGAACTCGCGGGGGAAGTTGGAGCAGGCGGGGTTGGAGTAGAAGTCCATGTCGAAGGTCGTCGATGGCGTGCTGTTGAGCTTACCGACGATCTCGGTGCTGCCCGAGCCGGACGGTCCGAGGTGAGTCACCGACTGGATGATCGGAAAGTTCTGAAGGTTGTTGAACCCCGTATCGCTGTCGCCGGGATCATTCGGTGTTGCGCCGACCGGCAGCCAGTCGATCCCGAGCTCCCCGTTGTCGAAAATAGAATTGCCGCGGATGGCGTTGCCGGTGCCGGCTGAGGCTTCGCCCACGACGCCGCGGATGTCGTTAAAGGCGATGACGTTGGCCGCTCCGGCCGCCGTGCCGCCGACAGTGTTGTTGTTTGCACCGGGGATGAAGCCCACGCCCTGCAGGTTGCCGAGAGGACTGAGGCCGTCGCGCTGCGTGCCGATGAAGTTGCCCTCGATGACGTTGCCGCTGCTCACGATGAAGAAGGCTACTCTTCCCGAGGCCGAGATCACGTTGCGAGCACCCGGCGTCGTTCCACCGATGAAGTTGTCGTTCGATGTGCCGAGGATGATTGCGTTGTCTTCGTTGCCCTGGGCCGTCGTACCGCCGGGATCGGTGCCGATGAAGTTGCCCTCGATGTGATTCCCCCCGCCCGTGTTCAGTCGGATCGCGTTTCCCGCATCCGTGCTCAAGCCCGTGAATCGGTTGATCACCAACCCTCGAACGGTGCTCCCTCCGGCGTTGAGGTTCAGGCCATTCGCAAACCCTGCAACGGCGCCGCTCAGCTCGATTAGGAGCGTGCCATTGAAGCCGTTGGGGTCGGTATTCGGGCTTGCTCCCGGCTGGCTGTAGCCGTCGATGACCACGGGATCGTCGATTTCCGGTAGCACCGTCGCCGGGCTGATCGTATGGACTCCGACGCCCGGGATGTCGAACGCGATGGTATCGAGGCCGGGGTTGGCGTCGGCGTCGAGGATCGCCTGACGCAGCGACCCGGGGCCGGAGTCGTCGGTATTGGTCACCGTGAACGTGGCGGCCACGAGTGGTGCCGCGGCCATCCATAGCACGATCGCGGGGAGTCTTTTCATGTTGCCTCTCATTGCAGGTTGAAGGTCTTCGTGATGAACACGGCCATCTGCCCTCGCGTGCTGGAGCTGTCGGGGCAGTAGAGAGGCGGCGAGGCCTGGCAGCCGCCGGTGATCTGCTCGGCGGCAAGCTGCTCGATGAAGTTGACCGCGGGCGCAGTCGGGCAGACGACGTCGTCGAAGACGCCCGTGCAGGCGGGCGGGACGTAGTTCGAGCCGTGCTTGGTCTTGAGCAGGAACACCGCCATCTGGCGCCGGGTGACGGGGTTGTCCGGGCAGAAGATGCCGACCCCACAGCCGGTCGTGATGCCCTCGGCGGCGAGGGCTTCGATCCACGGCGCGAAGACGAGGGAGCAGGGCACGTCGGTGAAGACGCCGGTGCAC
>JANMBR010000127.1:0-13200 GCA_031360505.1 Acidobacteriota bacterium | reverse complement strand
GCGAGCGCCTCGACGCCGCCCGCGATCATCTCGTCGGAGACCGAGAACGAGAAGCGCAGGTGGCCTTCGCCCTCGGGGCCGAAGACGACGCCGGGGACGGTCGCGATCTTCGCGTCGTCGAGCAGGGTGCGCGCGGCCTGGCGCGAATCTGAGCCGAGCCAGGAAGGGTTCTTCGGAAAGAGGTAGAGAGCGGCCCGCGGCGTATCAAGCTCGAAGCCGGCGGCCTTCAGTCCCGCCACGAGGCGGTCGCGCCGGGCGCGGTAGCCGGCCTTCCACTCGGCGACGAACTCGGTGCCGCGCGTGAGCGCGGCGACGGCGGCCCACTGCGTGGGGGTCGAGACGCCGTTGGTGCTGTAGAGGACAACCGTCTTGACGGCCGACTGGTAGCGCTCCGGCGCGATCACATACCCGAGGCGCCAGCCGGTCATCGAATAGCTCTTCGACAGCGTGAAGACGGTGAGGGTCCGCTCGTACATTCCCGGCAGGGAAGCCATCGCGACGTTGGGCTCGCCCTCGTAGACGAGGTCTTCGTAGGCATCGTCCGAGATGACGGCGAGGTTGCTGCGGCGCGCGAACTCGGCCACCTCCTCGACCTCGCGGCGCGAAAACACGTCTCCGGTCGGATTGTTGGGGCAGTTCCAGTAGAGGACCTTGGTCTTCGAGCTCGTGCGGCGCGCGAGCGCCTTCGCGAGTCCCTCGCGCCGGGCCTCATCGGTCGGAACGAGGACGGCCTTTGCCTGGTGGTACGCGACGAGGTCCGCGATCGGGGTCCAGTAGGGCGAAAACATCAGGACTTCGTCGCCTGAATCGAGCAGCGCGGCGAACGCGGCGAAGAGGCCCTGCATGCCGCCGTTGACGACGATCGCGCTCTCGTCGTCGCACGGGATTCGATTGCGCTCCCGGGCCTTCTCGAGAATCGCGCGGCGCAGCTCCGGGATTCCGGAGGAGGGCGCGTAGCGTGTCTGGTTGCGTTCGAGGGCCGCGCCCATCGCGGCCTTCACGGGCTCGGGCGTGTTCATCCAGGGCTCGCCGCCCTCGAAGCGCCAGACCTTCTGTCCGGCGGCGAGCAGCTCCATCACGCGGTTGCGGACCCGCACGATTTCCGAGAAACCGACGCCCTCGAAGCGGCGGGCGGGGCGCGGAACGGATGCGTCGACCATTCTCTAGATCGTGTTCCGGCGGCCGGGGCCCATCGCGAAGTACAGGACCATGCCGATGATTGGGAGAAAAATCACGAGGAGGCACCACAGGATCTTGGTGCCGCTCTCTGCCGAGCTCTTCAGGATGGATACGATCGCGATGACGTCGAGGACCGTGACGATGAGCCACACCAGGGGATGGCCGAGATAACCGTACATGCTCGTTCCTCCTTGTTCCTTTGCCGTGCCGTACGGGCGGCCGTTACCGCCATGCTACGCACGGCGTTCCCTACGGGTTTCGGGCGGCCCGCGGGAGGGGCAAGGCCCTCCCCTACGACATCCATAAGCTACAGTTTCTCCGAGATCACCTTCTGCTGCGTGAAGAGATTGAGGTAATCGCGTCCCCCGGCCTTGGAGTCCGTCCCGGACATGTTGAATCCGCCGAAGGGATGCACGCCCACCAGGGCGCCCGTGCACTTGCGGTTCAAGTACAGGTTGCCGACGAAGAGCTCGCGCTTTCCGCGCAGGAGCCGCTCGCGGTCGCGCGAGTAAAGCGAGCCGGTCAGGCCGTACTCGCTCATGTTGGCGACGGCGAGCCCCTCCTCGAAGCTCTTCACTTTCAGCACCGCGAGCACCGGGCCGAAAATCTCCTCGCACGCCAGGCGCGCCGACGGCCGGATTCGATCCACGACGGTGGGCATCACGAAGTAGCCCTGCTTCGGTCCGGCCGTGCCGCCCGCGACGATGCGGCCTTCCTTCTTTCCGATGGCCGCGTAGTCGAGGATCGTCTTCTGCGCGCGCGCGTTGATGACCGCGCCGACGTTGTGCTTCGGGTCGCGCACGTCGCCGACCGAGAGGGCGTTCGTCTTCGCGACCACGCGCTCGAGCAGGGCGTCGTGCACGTCGGCGTGAACGATGAGGCGCGAGCACGCCGAGCACTTCTGGCCCTGGAACCCGAACGCGGCGGCAACGACGCCGGTGGCAACCTCCTCGACATCGGCTGTTTCGTCCACGAGGATGAAGTCCTTGCCGCCCATTTCGAGGATCGCGCGCTTGATCCAGATCTGGCCAGGCACGACGCGGCCGGCCTTCTCGCTGATCTGGACTCCGACCTCGCGCGAGCCCGTGAAGGCGATCAGGCGCGTCTTCGGATGCTCGACGAGCGCGTTGCCGACCGTCGAGCCGCCGCCCGTCAGGAAATTCAGGACGCCATCGGGCACGCCCGCGTCCTCGCAGGCTTCCCGGAACATCGTTGCAATGCCCGCAGCGTCGGACGAGGGCTTTAACACGACCGTGTTTCCGGCGACGAGCGCGGCGGTCGTCATGCCGCAGAGGATCGCCAGCGGAAAGTTCCAGGGCGGGATGACCACGCACACGCCGAGCGGGATGTGCTCGAGCTCGTTCTTCTCGCCCGGGTAGGGCGTCAACGGATGGGCAAGGGCGAGGCGCTCCATCTCGCGCGCGTAGAACTCGCAGAAGTCGATCGCCTCGGCGGTGTCGCCGTCGGCCTCGGGCCAGGACTTGGACTCCTCGAGGACCATCATCGCGGAGAACTCGTGCTTGCGGCGGCGCAGGATCGAGCCGACCCGCAGGATGAGCGCCGAGCGCTCGGCCGTCGGCATGCGGCTCCAGGAGGCGAATGCCTTCGTGGCGGCGTCCACGGCGCGACCCGCATCGGCGATCGTTCCTTCCGGGAAGCGGCCGATGACGTGCCGGAAGTCGCTCGGGTTCAGGGACTCGAAGTGCTTCGCGGCCGGGATCGATTTGCCGCCGATGACGTTGCGGCCCCGGATCGGAAGGCGCTTTTCGACCCTCGCCAGCGCGGCGCGGAAGGCATTCCGACTGGCATCGACGGAAAAGTCCGTGAAGGGCTCGTTGGAGAATTCAGGCAGCAATGTGACCTCCGGAAGGGGGAATTTATCAAAGCTGCGAAAGTAGAATGGGGGCCGTGCTCCCGACTACGCTCCCCGGCCTGTCCGACGAAGAGATCCGGCGCTACGCGCGCCACCTGATCCTGCCCGAGGTCGGCCTCGAGGGCCAGAAGAAGCTGAAGGCGGCGAAGGTCCTGGCGGTCGGCGCGGGGGGCCTCGGTTCGCCGCTGGCCCTCTACCTCGCGGCGGCCGGCGTGGGGACGATCGGCCTGGTGGACTTCGACGTCGTGGACGAGTCGAACCTCCATCGCCAGATCCTCTTCGGCTCCGCGGACGTCGGCCGGCCCAAGCTCGCCGCGGCGGCCGAGCGGTTGCGCGACGTCAATCCGAACGTCCGGATCGTTCCGTTCGAGGAGCGGCTGACCTCCGCAAACGCGCTCGCGATCGTCCGCGACTTCGACGTCGTGGCGGACGGGACGGACAACTTCCCCACGCGCTACCTCGTCAACGACGCCTGCGTCCTCGCCGGAAAACCGAATGCGTATGCCTCCGTCTTCCGATTCGAGGGGCAGGTCTCGGTGTTCTGGGCACAGAAGGGCCCCTGCTACCGCTGCCTCTACGCCGAGCCGCCGCCGCCGGGCCTCGTGCCCTCCTGCGCCGAGGGGGGAGTGCTCGGGATCCTGCCGGGACTGCTCGGCGTGATGCAGGCGACCGAGACGCTCAAGCTCATCCTCGGCGTGGGGGAGCCGCTCATCGGCCGGCTCGTCCTCGTAGATGCTCTGTCCATGCGCTTCCGGGACCTCAAGATTCGCAAGAACCCGGCTTGCGCCATCTGCGGCCCCAATCCGACGGTTACGAAACTGATCGACTACGAGGCCTTCTGCGGCATGCCGCCTCTGGTATCGTCTCCCGCCATGTTCGGACACGAGCCTGAGGTGACGGTCGAGGAGTTGAAGGCGATGCGCGAGCGCGGCGAGGCGATCGTCCTCGTGGACGTGCGCGAAGAGCGCGAGTGGGCGATCTCGGACCTCGCCGATTCGGTCAAGATCCCACTCGGGACCCTCCCGGAGAGCCTCGACAAGCTCTCGAAGGACGATCGGATCGTCGTCTATTGCCGCACCGGCGGGCGCAGCGGCAATGCCGTCCAGTTCCTCCTCTCGAAGGGCTTCGACAAGGCGAAGAACCTCGTCGGCGGCATCAACAAGTGGGCGGAGCGCATCGACAAGTCGCTTCCGCGCTACTGACGTGCGCCGCGTTGGCCTGATCTTCCTCGCGATCGGGCTCGGCGGATTCCTCCTCGCCTCGCAAGCCCATGACCACTACCAGGATGCGTGGGAAACCGCGCGATGGATGCTCGTCGGCGTCGCCGTCATGGGAGTCGTCTTCACGATCCTGCCGGGCAAGCCGGAACCCTCCTAGCGAGTTCCGCCTCAGGAAATTTCGCTCCCTCTCTCGGTGGGAGGAGAGCGGCGCGGCCGTCACCTTGCGGCCTTTTCTTTTGCCCGGACCGGCTTTCTGATACAAGGGCGCTCGTGAAATACAAAGCGTCGGGACGCCGCGGCTTTCTCCTGATCCTTCTTTCGGCCGCGCTTTTCGCGGCGCCGGTCTACGGCGCCGAGCGGACCGTGACGATCGACGGGTTTTACGACGCCGGCCTCGTGAATCTGGCCGTCGACGAGACTCTCGTCGTGCGGCTGCCCGCGTGCGCGACCGGAGGCTGGGGCGTTTCGTTCAACAACGAGGCCGCCTTGAAGCCCATGGGGGGCGCGCAAACCGAGGGGGACGAGCGGGTCTTTCGATTCCGGGGAACGACCAGGGGGTCGTCGAGCCTCGGCTTTGCGTGCATGGATTCCAAGGATTCGACCGGGCAGCCCTCGCGGCTCTTCCGCGTGTTCGTCGTCGTGGGCGACAAGGTCAATGCCAAGAATCCGCGACTGCGCGAGGGCGACAGCGGATCGCGGATCTACCTGTCCGAGGGGGACTCCCTCTTTCTTTGGCTGCCCGCCACGGCGAGCAGCGGCTACGGATGGAGCGTGTCGCGCAATTCAAGCGGCGTTCTGCGTCCGGTGGGAGAGCCGAAGTTTGACGGGCCGCTGTCAAAGGCTCCGGGTGCGCCCGGCACGCAAATTCTCGAATTCAAGGTGGTTGGCCGGGGCGCGAGCGTCCTGGAGCTCGTCTATGGGCCCTCCGAGAAGACTGCGGCACCGGAGAAGACCTGGAAGATTTTCGTCGCGGCGGCCGGCGTGAAAACGAGCCCGTAGCGGCCGTCTTCCGGGCGGCGGCGCCGTGGGCGCGCGTCAGTCCTTCTCGTTCGCCGGCTTTGCTCCCGTCGCTCCGGATTTCTCCTTCGCTCTTTGCTTCTCCTCTTCCCGCTCCCGCTCTTCTTCCTTTTCCTTTTCGTCTCTGTGCTCGGGGCTCACGGCCACCGGCCGGACCACCCGCTTGCCATCTTTCAAGGCCCGCTTGTGGAGAGCGACCCCCCAGTCGAAGACTCGCTCGAAAACCACCTGGTCCTGCCCGTGCTGGGTCGGAGACATCTCGGCGAACTGCCGCGCCTGGATATTGCGCGTCTTGTTCAGCACGACGACCCGCAGATTCGAGTATTGCGTCGCGTACAGGCTCTCGGGCAGCTTCGGGACGTTGGCCGCCACGAGCAGGGCGAGCAGCTCCCGGTACTCCTTCTCCGAAAGGACCGCGGAGAGCTCGCGCCGCGGATTGGATTTGTCCTTCGTGGCGACGCGGTCGAGAACCTGTTTCCCGTTGATCTGCACCAGCCAGTCCTCCGGCTCCACCCCGGCGGCGGGATGGTCGGTCTTTCGCTTGAAGACGACCTCGAGCGCCTCGGGCGACAGCGTCCCCTTCGCGAGCTTCTCGAGGCCGTCCTGCGTGTTCGCCATCGTGACCCCGTGCTCCTTCGCCTTCTCGCAGAGGCCGAGGACCGTCGTAGCGAGCTTCGCGAGATCCCGCGCGCCCGGCTCTTTGTCTTTCATCTGCCAGACCGTGCGGAACGCGGTGCCGACGTGGACCCGGATGCGGCCTTCACTGTCGCCCTCCTCCGGCAGCGAATCGTCGAGCGAGCCGAATCGTGCCGTCTTCACGGCCTTCACGACTTCGAGGGTCTCAGACTTCGACAGGTGAAATTGGGTGGAGCGGTCCCAGAGGCCAACGCCGTTGCCCCAGCACTTGCAGGAGGCGAGGTGGCTCTCCGAGGTTGCCCAGACGACGTCGACGATCACGTCGTCGAGACTCGCCTTGCCGGCCAGGCTCCGGTCGAGCGGCGCGGAGATCGTGTCCGGCGTACCCGCCTTCGCGGGTTCTTCGCCGCGCAGGCTGGGCAAGTCGACGAGGGGAAGCACCAGCAGGAGCAGAAGACCCCGGGTCCAGCCTCGGCGCATGCGTCGCTCCTTGATCTCGATCATGGTTTGCGTCATCCGGCCGTCGTGGCGTCGCGGTTGTCTTCGAGCAGGCGGTTGATCTTCGCCGCCATGATGAAGTCGTTTTCGTGCAGGCCGCCGATCTTGTGCGTCCACAGTGTGAGATCCACCTTGTTCCAGTGCACGGCGATGTCGGGGTGATGGCCCTCGCGCTCGGCCACGTCCGCGACCCCGTTGACGAACTTCATGGCACCGAGGAAGTCTTTGAACTCGAAACGGTGCACGAGCCGCGTCGCGTTTTCCTCGAGCCGCCAGCCCTGGGCCCCCGGGAGCAGGCCCCGCGCCGCCTCCGGCGAGAGCGGCTCGACGCCTCCCCGGCAGGGAACGCAGGATTTCGAGGCCAGCTTTCCCATGTCGTCCACCATAGGGCGTGGATCCTACCCCGGAGGTGTTTCATGCGGGATTTGACCCGGAAGCCCTGTCCTTAGATAATCCGCGTCCCGCGGGCGACTGGGAGGTCGTTCAATGGTAGGACTACTGGCTCTGGACCAGTCAATCGGGGTTCGAGTCCCTGCCTCCCAGCCAATTACCGTCGCCGTCGCTGCGCGACGGCTCCCGCGGCGCGAGGCTCCTGCCTCGGTTACTTCGGGAAACTCCTCGCGCCGCGACCGGGGCTGAGTCCCGCTCGACTAGAATCCGCGCGGCGATCCGATGACACTTTCGGCCGGAACACGACTCGGTCCCTACGAGATCCTCGCGCCTCTGGGCGCGGGTGGGATGGGGGAGGTGTATCGGGCGCGGGACAAAAAGCTCGACCGGGACGTTGCGGTCAAGGTCCTGCCCCAGTCGGTTGCACAGGACCCGGACTCGCTGGCGCGGTTCGAGCGGGAGGCGAAGGCGGTCGCGGCGCTGTCGCATCCGAACATCCTTGCCATCCATGATTTCGGGACGCACGAGGGGACGGCGTATGCCGTCATGGAGCTTCTGGAAGGCGAGACCCTGCGTGGCAAGCTCGACACGGGGCCGATCGCGCAAAAGCAGTCCGTCGACTACGCGCTTCAGATTGTCAAAGGCCTTTCCGCCGCGCACGAGAAGGGGATCGTCCACAGGGACCTGAAGCCCGAGAACCTGTTCGTCTCGAAGGACGGCCACGTCAAGATCCTCGACTTCGGGCTGGCGAAGAAGGTCGAGACGGTCTCGGCGGACGAACAGACGAGCGCGGCGACGGGCTCGGGCCACACGGAGCCCGGCACCGTGATGGGGACGATGGGCTACATGTCGCCCGAGCAGGTGCGGGGCCTGCCGGTCGATCACCGCTCCGATCTCTTCTCGTTCGGAACGATTTTTTACGAGATGCTCTCGAGCAGGAAGGCCTTCAAGCGGGACACGGCGAGCGACACGATCGCGGCGATCCTGAAGGAGGATCCGCCGGAGCTGACGCAGTCGGGGCGCAACGTCTCGCCGGCTCTGGACCACATCGTCAAGCACTGCCTGGAGAAAGACCGGGACCAGCGGTTCCAGTCGGCCAGGGACATCGCCTTCGCGCTTTCGGAAGCGTCGGCTCCGACGACGACGATGAGCGGCGCGCAGCTCGCGGCACCACCGGCCCGCAAAAACAGGACTCTTGTCATCATCGCGGCGGTTGTCGTCCTGGCCGCCGTGGTCGCCTTCCTCATCCGGCGGCCGCACCGTGGCGGGGGCGAGGCCGGCGGCGTCAAGCGCGTGGCCGTGCTGCCGTTCGAGAACCTGGGTGCTCCCGAGGACGACTACTTTGCCGACGGCGTCGCGGACGAGATTCGGGGCAAGCTGACGTCCTTGCCGGGCCTTCAGGTGATCGCCCGCGGCAGCTCGACT
The DNA here is from genome assembly GCA_031360505.1 of Acidobacteriota bacterium. GTDB lineage: Bacteria > Acidobacteriota > Thermoanaerobaculia > UBA5066 > Gp7-AA6 > DAHUXD01. The sequence goes on along the minus strand of JANMBR010000127.1, from coordinate 4,962 downwards.
CCGTACAAGAAGACGACCAAGACACCGAAGCAGATCGCGGAGGAACTGGAGGTTGGCTACCTTCTGACGGCGACCGTACGCTGGGACAAAGGCGGCGGAGGCAGCCGCGTGCACGTCAGCCCCGAGCTGATCGAGGTCTCGGGCTCCGGGGCGCCGACCTCCAAGTGGCAGCAGCCGTTCGACGCGGCGATCACGGATGTGTTCCAGGTGCAGTCGGAGATTGCGACGAAGGTGGCGCAGGCTCTGGGCGGTGCGCTCGGAGCCGGCGAGGAGAAGCGTCTTTCCGAGAAGCCAACGCAGAACCTCGCTGCCTACGACGCGTTCCTGAAGGGCGAGGAGGCCTCGAGCGGCCTGTCGGTCACCGATCCGCCCAGCGTGCGCAAGGCACTCAGCTTTTACGAACAGGCCGTGGCTCTCGATCCCGGCTTCTCACAGGCCTGGGCGGGAGTCTCGATCGCCAATTCGAGCTTGTACGGCAACAGCATCCCCACGCCCGCGCTGGCGGAGCGCGCCCGGCAGGCGGGCGAGAAGGCCGTCACCCTTGCACCAAACCGGCCGGAGGGATACCGGGCCCTCGGAAACTACGAACGGCTGGTTTCGGGGGACAACAACCGTGCTCTGGAGTGGCTCGAGAAGGGGCTGCGTGTGACACCCGGCGACGCCTCCCTTCTCCGGGGGACGGCGATTGCCGAGGGGACCCTTGGACGGTGGGATTCGGCGGTGGAGCGTTTCAGGCGGGCGGAACGCCTGGATCCACGGTCTGTCGGCAACCTCAAGTTTCTCGGCGACGCGCTTCTCCGTCTGCGGGGCTATCCCGAGGCGCGGGAGGCTTTCGACCGTGGCCTCGACCTCACGCCCGCCAACCTTGGTCTGATCGAGGACAAGGCCATGATCTACCTCAGCGAAGGAGATCTGGCCGGTGCCCGCGCCGTGCTCAAAGCCGCGCTCAAAGCGGTCGAGCCCACCGCGCTCGTGGCCTTCGTGGCGACCTACCAGGATCTCGTCTGGGTTCTCGACGAGGGAGAGCGAGAGCTTCTGCTGCGGCTGACCCCGAGCGCGTTCGACGACGACCGGGGCAGCTGGGGCTTCTGCCTCGTCCAGGCTTATGCCCTGAAGGGCGATGCCGCAAACGTGAACACCTATGCCGAGGAGGCCAGGAAGGCTTACGAGGAGCAGCTTCGGGCAGCGCCCAATGATCCCGGGCGTCACGTTGCCCTCGGCCTCGCACTGGCGTACCTCGGTCGAAAGGAAGAGGCGATTCGGGAGGGGGAGCGCGGCGTCGCGCTCGTTCCGGTGTCGAAGGACGCCGACCAGGGCCCCTACTACCAGCACCAGCTCGCGCGCATCTACATGCTCGTCGGAGAGTCGGAGAAGGCGCTCGATCAGCTCGAGCCACTGTTGAAGATCCCGTACTGGCTCTCGCCCGGATGGCTCAAGATCGACCCCAATTTCGATCCGCTGCGCAAGAACCCGAGGTTCCAGAAGCTCGTCGCGGGCAAGTAGCTCGCCGCGACCGGGGGTCGAGTCGCTCGGCGCGGTGGGCGCCGGACGGAAACGTCAGCGTGCTCCAGGATTCCGCGAGTCTGCTGCTGGTCGAAGGGGTCGAAGGCGTGGTCGCGCCTCGACCTCTATCCCATTAGCCCCGCCAGCCACCGATCGATGCCCGGCGCGAGCGCCGAGGCGGCCGTAGAGACCCACAGCGCCGTGACCGCGCCGGTGAAGACGCCCATCGTGTAGTGGGCGCGCAGGACGAGGACGGCGGTCGCCTCGACGAGGACGATGGCGACGCCGGCGATTGCTGCGAGGGAGCCGCCGTAGTGCGCGAGCTCGATCGCGCCGTAGACCGCGATCGCGGTGTGGCCGGAGAAGAAGAGGTCCGCGCTCGTGCCGTAGGTAACGAGCAGCGACGGGAATCCGGGCTTGCGCCAGATCATGCCTTCCGGCTCGGGCAGCGCGCAGAGGCCCTGGCAGATCTGGCGCAGCGCGAACAGGAGAACGAGGCCGATGAACGGGCGGACGGTCGGCCCGAAGACCGCGAGCGCGACGAGAAAGATCCCGAGCAGATCGATGACGGCGGAGGTGGCGATGAGAACTCCGTCGGCGCAGCGTGGGTGGTCCCGCAGGAATCGGTTCAGGGGCGCGGTGGCGTCGAGCAGCCGGTCGCCGATTCGGCCGCGGGGGAACGCGCGCCGCGCGATCAGCGACTGCGTCCAGAACCAGGCCGCGAGACCCGCGGTGACGAGAATCGCCCGCGGCGCCCAGTGGGCGAGCGTCATGGAGTCGGGGACTCCCACGGCTCGGGCGCGAGTCGGACCAGGTTCACGAGCTCCGCGGCGAGAGCCTCGCGCTGCCGGCGCAACCGGTTGGGAAGGTCGCGGTCGCGCAGGAATCGTCCGAAGGCACGCGCTTCCTGCGCCGCGTGATCGAGGCGCTCGTGCCAGGCGAGAGCGAAGAAGCCGGTTGGCAGAAGCGCCACCAGGAAAACGACGAGCGCCATTTTCCCGCCGAGGGCGTCGGCGACCCAGCCCTCGGCCAGCCAGGCCAGCGGATACATGACGATCCCGGCGGCGATCTTGTCGGTGGCTTCCTCCTCGTCCGTGTGAGGAATCATGCGAACCGCCGCGGCCGTGAGCTGGTAGGGAAGGATGTGCAGGACGATGCCGCAGAGCGCGAGCGGAGCCCCGACCAGCAGCGAGAGGCCCTCGCCGAGGACGAAGCGCGCGACGGTGCCGAAGGTGTACGTGCGCGAGAGGCGCTCGGCGGCAAGGCCGGCTTTCTGCGACTCGGCGTCGAACGCCTCGAGCTCGCGGCGAAAGGCGACCGTATCTTCCGGAGCGCGCTCGAGCAGGCTGCGATAGGTCCGCATCGCGCGCTGCAGCCAGCCGACGCGGGCGGCGTCCTTCTGCGGCGGCGCGCCGTCGATCTCGCGCCAGAGCGCCTCGACGAGCCCGAGCAATCGCAGCGTGTGCCGATCGTCGGCTTCGATGATCTGTCGGCGGAGGGCGTCGGTCAGCCGGTCGGTCAGGACGCGCGCCGGCGCCGTCCCGGCCGAGAGATCCGAGGTTGCGATGGGCGCGCCGATCAGGACGAGGGCGCGGCCGCTGCGGAAAGTGCCGGGCCGATCGAACACGAGTCCCACCGGCAGCAGCGTGACTCGGAATCCGTCGTGGGCCGCGCTCTCCGCGTCGAGGAGCATGCGCGCCGTTCCCGTGCGCAGGGTCTGGAGGGCGGGCTCCGGCTGTGTGCGCCCCTCGGGAAAGATGACGATCGCTTCTGCCGCGCGCAGTGCCGCCGTCGTCGCCGTGAACAGCGCGGCATTGCGGGCGGGATCGGGATCGTTCCCCGCCTCCTGGCGCCGGTGCACTGGCAGCCCGCCGATCAGGCGCAGGAAGGGCCCGATCAGCGGGTGGCGAAAGAGCGGCGCGTTCGCCAGCACGCGCAGCGGCCGCGGCATCACGGCGAGGAGGATCATCGCGTCTACGATCGAGTTGTGATGATTGGCGGCGATGATCAGGGGCCCCGAGGCGGGAACGTGCTCGGAGCCGACGACTTCGATGTGCGCGTAGAAGAGCTTCAGAAGCCAGCGGGTCAAGGCGCGCACGAGGCGGTAACCGGTCCCGCCTTCCCGCGGGGCGGTCATTGCGGGCCGCGCGCGAGCCGCGTGGATGCCAGCGCCGTGTCCCGCTGCAGGTGCTGCGCGCCCATCAGCCACAGGATGCCCGCGGCGACGAACATCGCGCTCACGAGCATGAACGCGCGGTCCATGCTGTAGCGGTCGCCGACCACGCCGATGACGACGGGCGAGAGGACGTCGCCAAACGCGTGGATCAGGAAGATGTTGAGCGCGAATCCGGCTGCCCGGATCGACGGGTGCGTGACGTTGGCGAGGATCGTGTTCGTCGGTCCGGTGTTGAAGAAGAGGCAGAAGCAGGTCACGAACAGCCAGACCCAGATCAGCGGGAAGGGTGCGCGCAGGCTCAGGAGCATGAACGGGAAGCCCGCGATCATGGCGACGCCCGAGACCAGGAAGTAGGAGCCGGGAAAACGGGTGCGGAGCTTGTCCCCGGCGAAGCCGCCGGCGAGCGTCGCCACGAGGCCGGCCACGACGGTGACGCCCCCGAAGATGACGGTCGCCGATGCAGGAGCGCCGGGCCGGCGGGCGAGGTAGTACGGCATCCAGAAGGCGATGCCGCCGATCGCAAACGTCATGGCCGTCATGCCGAGCGTGCAGTAGAGCCAGGACTTCGTGCGCAGGAGCGCGCCGTAGTCGCGCCACCCGATGTGCTCGGGCGCCGCGCCGGCCGTGCCGTCGGAATGGCCGCGCGGCGGGTCCTTCATGAAGGACGCCCAGATTCCGAGCAGGATGCCCGGAGGCACCACGAGGAAGAACGCCCAGCGCCAGCTCTCGGCGTGGATTCCGAAGAGGCGCCCGCCGAGCTCGCCGATGGACGAGTCGGCAACGGCGCCGCCGAGCACATAGCCGAGCGCGCTGCCGACCGGGATGGCCATGTAGAACCACGCCAGGATCCGCCCGCGCTTTTCGACGGGGTAGAGGTCGGAGAGGATCGTCGGCGCGACCGGTCCGTAGGCGGCTTCGCCGACGCCGACGAGGCAGCGCGTCAGCAGGAGCCCGAAGAACGTTGCGGCGAGCCCCGAGGCGCCGCTCGCGAGGCTCCAGAGGACGACGCCGATTCCGACGAGCGCCCACCGGGAGTGGCGTTCGGCGAGCCGTCCGAAGACGGGAGCGCCGACCATGTACAGGACCATGAAGGCCATCGAAAGAGCGCCGATGAGGGCCAGCTCCGGCCGGAATCCGAGGTGCGTGCGACTCCAGTCCTGCAGGGCCTCGAGAGCGGCCGACCTGCCGGCGCCGTTGGCGGCGCCGAAGAAGCTGCGCTCGATCGAGGGCACGACGGCCGCGAGGACCTGGCGATCGACGTAGTTGAAGAGGTTGATGAAGAG
>JANMBR010000085.1:0-14894 GCA_031360505.1 Acidobacteriota bacterium | reverse complement strand
GCACGTCCCATTCTTCGAGGACGGCGTCGAACCGACACAGTTCGACGGGTACGGAGCGATCGCCGACGAGATCCTCGGCCAGCTGCCCGAGTCGCCCGCGGCTGTCGTCGTGCCCGTCGGCAACGGCGCGCTGATCGGCGGCATCGGCCGGACTCTCAAGCGCCGCTCGCCCGAGACCCTCGTCGTCGGCGTCGCCGCGAAAGAGGCCCCGGTCATGGCGCTCTGCTTCGAAGCGAAGAAGCCGGTCGAATGCGACCGCATGGCGACGTTCGCCGACGGGCTCGCTGTGCGCGTCGCCATCCCCGAAGCCGTGGCGCTCGTGGACAGCGTCGTCGACCGGATGCTTCTCGTCTCGGAGCGCGAGATGGCCCACGCGATCGCGAGCTACGCCCGGGCCGGCATTCGCGTGGAGGGGGCCGCCGCGGCTGCGCTCGCGGCGTTGCCGCAGCTTTCGGGGGTCACGGGCCCGGTTGCCGTGGTCGTGACGGGGCGCAACATCGACGAGGAGCTCTACCGCCGCGCGCTCGAGCAGCCGGAGTCGTTTCCCGAGTAGCCTCTTCGCTCGGGCGGGCGGGGCGAGCCCCGCCCCTACGGAACCGGGTGTCGTCGGGCGCCCCTGGGGCCGCCCGCCTCAGCCCCTGACCGTCAGATCCGCCGTCGCCAAAAACCTCGGCGCGCGCCTGTGCTTCGTCGCCTGTTCGTAGGCAAACGCGATCTTGAAGAGCGTCGGCTCGCTCCAGGCGCGGCCGAAGATCGAGATGCCGACGGGCAGGCCGAAGTCGTGCCCGCAGGGCAGCGTGATGTCGGGATATCCAGCGATCGCGGGGAAAGACGAGCTGCCGCCCGGGCCGTAGTCGCCGTTGACGAGATCAATCAGCGTCGCCGGTCCGCTCGTTGGTGCAACGATCGCGTCGAGCTTGAACTCGTCCATGGTCTTGTCGATGCCTTCCTTGCGCGTCAGGCGCAGGTCCTTCTCGAGGGCATCGAGGTAGTCCTTGTCGGTCAGCGGGCCCTTCGCCTCGGCCTTCTCGAAGATCTCCTGGCCGAAGTAAGGCATCTCGCGCGCGGTTCTCTTCGTTGAAGCGGATGAGCTCCTTCAGCGTCTTGTACTGCGTCCGTCCGCCGAGCGACGCGAGGTAGGCGTTCAGGTCGGCCTTGAACTCGTAGAGCAGCACCTCGAACTCGCTGTCGTCGGTCTCGCCGAGCGTCGCGATGTCGGCCGGATCGACGATGACCGCGCCGAGCCGCTTCATGTCGGCAATCGCAGCATCGACGAGCCGATCCGCCGCGGCGCTCTGGCCGAAAAGCTTCTTGCGCGGCACACCGATGCGCAAGCCCTCGAGTCCCTTCGGGTCGAGGAACTTCGTGTAGTCCGTGGGCGCCTTGCCCTCGAGCCCCTTCGTCGCCGGGTCGGCCGCGTCGAAGCCCGCGAGAGCCGTCAGCAAAATTGCGGCGTCCGTCACGGTGCGCGTCATCGGTCCCGCCGTGTCCTGGCTGTGCGCGATCGGGATGATGCCGGCGCGCGAGACGAGACCGAGCGTGGGCTTGACGCCGACGAGGCCGCAGTTGTTCGAGGGCGAGACGATCGAGCCGTCCGTCTCGGATCCGATCGTCAGGGCGCACAGGCTCGCGGCCGCGGCGGCCCCCGAGCCCGAGCTCGAGCCGGATGCACTGCGGTCGAGGGCGTAGGGGTTGCGGCACTGGCCGCCACGCCCGCTCCAGCCGCTCGAGGAATGCGAGGAGCGGAAGTTTGCCCACTCCGAGAGATTCGTCTTGCCCAGGATCACGGCGCCCGCGTCGCGCAGGCGTTTGGCGACGGAAGCATCGGAGGCCGGGATCGCGCCCATGAGCGCGAACGAGCCCGCCGTCGTGTTCATCCGATCGGCCGTTCCGATGTTGTCCTTGATGAGCACCGGAACGCCGTGCAGCGGTCCGCGCACCTTGCCGGCCTTGCGCTCGGCGTCGAGCGCGTCGGCGATCGCGAGTGCGTCCGGGTTGATTTCCAGCACGGCCCGAAGCTCCGGTCCCTTCTGATTCAGGGCCTCGATCCGGGCAATGTACTTGCCCGCGATCGAGCGGGCCGTGTCGGCGCCCGAGCCCATCCGCTTCTGGAGGTCCGCGACGGTTGCCTCGTCGAGCTCGAAGGCCGGCGGGGCAACCGGCGCCGTCACCGGGTTTGTCCCCGCGGCTGTGAGCGGCCCTGCGGCGACGGCCGCCGCGCCTCCGAGCGCACCGTAGCGGATCAGGGAACGACGGTTCATGCGACCGCTCATGCTGACCTCCTTCGGAATCTGGTCGAGACGAATATCACGAAGGAGCCGTCAGGCGCCGGTCAGAACAGGTGCGCGATCGAATTTGCGTAGTAGGTCAAGAGCGGCAACTCCTCCGGTCGCGCGCGGTAGAGCCCCTCAGAGTCTTCGACGAGCCGGCGCAGCGTCAGCATCCGCAGCCCGACGGCGATCGCATAGTCCTGATCGCCCCGCGGCACGTAGACGTGGGCCCCGCAGGCTTCGAGCTGCTCGGTCAGGCGCAGGACGGCGGCCTTCAACTCGAGCTCGCTCCACGCCCGCGCGGGCTCGCGCACGAACAAGGTCGCGACGAGCGAGACGGGCACGGCCGGGATCACGCGGGCGACCGATTCCATGAGCTCGCGCGCGAGTTCCTCGAGGCGCCGCGAGTGCTCCTCTTTGGGAAGCGCCCGGAAGTCCACGCCCCGGCGGGCAACGTACTCCTTGAGCGAAATGGGCGAGCCGAAGTTCACGCACGCGTAGCCAAACCGGTGCCACTTGTTGCGCGCCATCAGCCAGAGGTTGCGCCCGACGAAGCGGGCCGTGTTGAGGAAGGCTCCTCCTGCACCGGGATCCCTCGATGAAGCATCGCGGTTGACCAGGAAGCTGCGGTCCTCGAACGTCCGGTCGTAGTTGACGCCGGCCGGGACGAAGACGACGTCCCGCCCGCCCTGCGGATCGAAGGAGCGCAGCATGTAGTCGAGGATCCCGAGCTTGGGAGGGCGCAGCCGCCCGTCCCGCGAGAGGCCGCCCTCCGGGAATACCGCCTGCGTCACGCCCGCCGCGGTCGCCATGGCGACGTAGCGCTCGAGCACCTTGCGGTAGAGCGGATCCTTCGAGTTGCGGCGCACGAAGTACGCGCCCATCGCGCGCACGAGCGACTGGAGAGGCCAGATGCGCGCCCACTCCCCGACCGCGTAGGAGAGCGCCGCCCTCTCCGCCACCAGGTAGGAGATCAGGATGTAGTCCATGTTCGAGCGGTGGTTGATGAGAAAGACGACCGTCGCATCCGTCGGGATCGCGGCCAGCCCCTCCTCGTCCGAGTAGCCGAGGCGCACCCGGTAGAGCGACCGGGCGACGTTGCGCGCCAGCCAGTAGCCGAAGCGGAAGTATGCGTAGGCATTGAAGGCGGGCACGATCTCGCGCGCATAGATCCCGACCTGGCGCATGGCGAGCTCGCGCGGCATGTCACTCTCGCGCGCGTGCGCCTCGGCCGCCTGCTGCACCTGCGGGTCGTCGAGGAGCCGGTCGATCAGGACCTCGCGCTTGGTGAGCTTGAAGGGCTGGATCCGGATCTTCAACCGCGTGTTCAGCTCGTCGAGCAGGCGGTTGACGCGCCGCCGCAGCACCCAGCGCGCTCCCGGCAGCAGCAGGCGATCGAGCGCGGCGGAGGCCGCGAACACGGCCAGCAGGATGGCGAGCCAGGTCGGGAGCGAGACGGTACCGCGCATGGAGCTCTGACCCGAGCATAGGATAAACACGGGGGCAGGCATGGAGTGGACCCGCGAGGGATTCGTGATTTCGACCGACCCGGAGCGGCTCGACCGGGAGTCCATCCACGCCTTTCTCGCCGGTTCCTACTGGGCGCCTCAGGTCCCGCGGGCCGTCGTCGACCGCTCGATCGACAATTCCATGCCCTTCGGGCTCTACGAGGGCGATCGGCAGGTCGGCTTTGCCCGAGTCATCACGGACCGCGCGACCTTCGCCTACGTGGCGGACGTCTATGTCCTCGAGTCGCACCGCCGCCGGGGCCTCGCCCTCTGGCTCATGCAGACGATCCGCGCCCACCCGGAGCTCCAGAACCTGCGGCGCTGGACGCTCTTCACGCGCGACGGGCACCCGCTCTACCGCAAGGTGGGTTTTTGCGACATCGAGGATCCGCCCCGGTGCATGGAAATCGTGGACCGCGGCATCTACGCTCGCAGGAAGGAGGGTGGATCCTGAGCGCCCCGCCGAACTGGTTCGAGAGCTTCTTCTCCGGGCTTGCCGTCGATTTCTGGAAGGCGGTCATCCCCAGGGAAGCCACCAGCGAGGACGTCGAGTTTCTCTGGAAGCACCTCGGCCTCTCGGCCGGATCACGCGTTCTCGACGTGCCGTGCGGCGCCGGGCGGCTGACCATTCCACTGGCCGCGCGCGGCTGTGCGATGACGGGCGTCGACATCTCCGACCAGTTCCTCGAAGCCGCCCGCGGCGCAGCCGCCGAACACAAACTCTCTGTCGAATGGCGCCAGGCTGACATGCGCGCTCTGGATTGGAAGGCCGAATTCGACGCCGCCTTCTGTTTCGGCAACAGCTTCGGCTACCTCGACGACGCCGGCAATGCGGCCTTCCTCGCAGCCGTCGCCCGGGCCCTTCGGCCGGGAGGCCGGTTCGCGATCGACTACGGTCAGACGGCGGAGTCGATCTTTCCGAGGCTCGAGGCGCGGCAGGAGGCCGACATGGCGGGTTTCCACTTTGTCGAGGACACGCGCTACGACCTGCTTTCGGGGCGAATCGAGAACCGGTTCACGTTCTCGCGCGACGGCAAGAGCGAGACGAAGCTGGCCTCTCAGCGGGTCTACACGCTCAACGAGGTCGTGCGACTACTCGCCGACGCCGGGTTCGAGACGACCGGCTTTTTCGGCTCCCCGAGGCAAGAGCCGTTCGCGCTCGGCTCCCACCGGCTGCTGATCGTTGGGAAGAAGGGCTCCCTCACCCCTGCCCTCTCCCGTCGGGAGAGGGAGACCTGAGGGCCTTCGCCAGCGACCAGAGGCTGATCACGGCCCAGACGCTTTCCAGCACGGAGAGCCCCAGGCTCTTCGCCTCGATCGCGAAGTACGCCAGGATCGCGGAGCCCACGAAGTTCAGGGCCAGGTAGGCCGCATCGGCGGGCTTGAGGCGGCCCGCCTGCTGCGCGGCGAAGGCCGCGAGGATCAGCGCCGCGCCCACGAGCGAAATGGCCTGGCCGATCATCGCTCGACTTCTTCCACTTGCGCCGCCATCGGATAGCAGGCAAGCACGAGCCGAAAAGCCCTGCCCCGTCCGGGGCGGCCGTTCTCGAGGCGATTGGCAGAGGTGTGCCGGGCGATGACGTCCACGACGGCCTGGCGCACGGCGTTGGAGAAGTCGCTCCGTTGCCCGGCCGAGTCGAATCGGAACTGGGACTTGAGCGACAGGGTCGCAATGCGTTTGCCCTCGGCCTGGGCCTCGACGGCCGACCTCCCCACGTCCGAGCGGACCTGCTCGGCCAGGGCCAGGAGGTAGTCGGCCGAGGCGGTGTCCGAGATGTCCCGCCAGTCGGCCCCGATCGGACCGAGGAGGCCGGGCGAAAGAACATAGGCGCGCGCCGTGGCGACGTACTTCTGCTCGATCATGTTGCCCTTCCGAGCCCGTCCGGCCGGCTTGAGAAAGCCCGCGCTCTCGAGCTTTCGGACGTGGTAGTTCACTCGCTGCCGGGGTAGTCCCAGGCTTCGCGCGAGCTCGCTTGCCGACGCAGGCTCTCGAGAGAGCGACAGGAGTCTCTGTCGAAGCGGATGAAGCAGAGCACCCGCGCGGCCCTGGTTGGAGATGCTCTCGAGGTCTGCTTCAGGCCCATCTGCGGCCTTTTCCATAGACAGTATTATCTGTCTTGAAAGTGTATTTTGTCAATAGCGGCGGTCGCTGACTCCATTCGCCTCGCCGGCGCGTACTTCCTGTGGGTGGACAACTTTCCCGGCCCGTGGAGAGGGCGCCGATACAATCGGCCCGTGCTCTCCCGCCCGCCCGGCACCGTTCACAGAAAGGCCTGACTCGATGGCAAAGCTCGGACTCTTCGGTGGGGGTTTCTCGTCCCGCTCGACGCGCGCCGAACGGCGACGAACGGGCACTGCTCGACCCGAGGAAGGGGCGAAAAAGAAGAAGGCCGTTCCCCTGAGGGTCATCCTGCGCGATGCCGCCGAGCTCGTCCACGCGCGCAAGGGGCGCCTGGCCCTCGGGCTCGGCCTTCTGCTGCTGTCGCGGATGGCCGGCCTCGTGCTCCCGGGCACGACCAAGGTCCTGCTCGACAACGTCATCGGGAAGGGCCAGCGCGAGCTGCTCATCTGGATCGTCCTGGCTGCCGGAGGCGCCACCTTGATCCAGGCCATCACGGGATTTGCCCTCTCCCAGGTCCTCGGCCGGGCGGCCCAGCATTCAATCACCGAGATGCGCAGGAGCGTCCAGCGCCACGTCGGCCGGCTGCAGATTTCCTTCTTCGACCAGACGAAGACGGGCGTCCTGCTTTCCCGCGTCATGACGGACGCAGAGGGCATTCGCAACCTCGTGGGGACGGGCCTGGTCGAGCTGCTTGGGGGCATCCTGACGGCGATCCTCGCCCTCGGAATCCTGTTCTATTTCAGCGCCAAGCTGACCTTGATCGCCCTCGGCGTCCTGTCCCTCTTCGGTCTCGTCCTCCTCTTCGCCTTCCGGACCCTGAGGCCCCTTTTCCGTGAGCGCTCGAAGATCAACGCCGAAGTATCCGGGCGCCTGACCGAGTCCTTCTCCGGGATCCGGGTCGTCAAGGCCTATCGGGCCGAGCGGCGCGAGGCCATCATCTTCTCGCGCGGCGTTCACGCCCTCTTTCGCAACGTCGCGAGGACGATGACCGGCTTTTCCGCCGTCGCCGCCTTCTCGACGTTCCTGCTCGGCGTCGTGGGCGTGGCCATCATGTGGGTCGGCGCTCACGAGATCGAGGCCGGGCGCATGACGATCGGCTCGTTCGTTTCATTCACGCTGTACCTCGGCCTGCTCGTTGGGCCCGTGATCCAGATCGTCTCGATCGGCAGCCAGGTGACGGAGGCTTTCGCCGGCCTCGAACGGATCCGCGAGCTGCGCGGCGAGCTCGCCGAGGACGCGGGCGACAAGAGCCGGGAGCCCCTTTCGCGGATCGACGGGTCCGTCGAGTTCCGCGACGTGTCCTTCGAGTACGAGAAGGGCATACCGGTCCTGCGCGAAATCGCCTTCGCCGCCGCGCCCGGGGCCGTGACGGCACTCGTCGGCCCGTCCGGCGCCGGCAAGAGCACGATCATCGGCCTGGTCGCGGCCTTTTACCGGCCGACCGAAGGCTCGATCCTGGTGGACGGTAGGGACCTGTCGAAAGTACGACTCTCCGACTACCGGGCGCAGATCGGAGTCGTCTTCCAGGACAACTTCCTCTTCGACGGGAGCGTCTTCGAGAACATCGCCTATTCGCGGCCCGAGGCGCCGCGCGAGGCGGTCCTGCGGGCGGCCGCGATCGCCCGCTGCGACGAATTCATCGAGCGGCTGCCCGACAAGTACGACACCGTCGTGGGCGAGCGGGGCGTGAAGCTCTCCGGCGGCCAGCGTCAGCGCGTCGCGATTGCGCGCGCCATCCTCGCCGACCCGCGCATCCTGATCCTCGACGAGGCAACCTCATCGCTCGACAGCGAGAGCGAGGCGCTCATCCAGGAAGGCCTCTCGGAGCTCATGAAGGGGCGCACGACGTTCGTCATCGCCCATCGGCTTTCGACCATCCGCCGCGCCGACGCCATCCTGGTCGTCGAGGGCGGCCGGATCGTCGAACGCGGACGCCACGAGGAGCTGCTCGCCCGCGGGGGGCGCTACGCGGACCTCTACAACCGGCAGTACGGGCTGGAGGCCAACCTTTTTCTCAATCCGGGAGAGGCCGTGCGCGTGGACGAGGACGAGAAGGTCCCGGTCGCGGCGGCGGATGCGGGGGCTGTCGGGCGGATGCCGCTGGTCGGAGGCGGCTAGTCCGCTTGGTGCCGTAGGGGCGGCCCTTGGGCCGCCCGCCTAATCCCTGCGCCCGCCCATGAACCGCAGCATGAACAGGAAGAGGTTGATGAAGTCGAGGTAGAGCGCGAGCGCACCGACGACGGAGTAGGAGCCGTAGCTCGACTCCGGGACGGTCACCGCCATGGTCTTCAGCCGCTGGGCGTCGTAGGCGGTCAGACCCGTGAACACGATGACGCCGACGATCGAGATCACGAACTGCAGCCCTTCGGACTTCCAGAACATCCCGACGAGCGAAGCGAGCAAGACTCCGATCAGGCCCATGAACGCGAACTGGCCCACGCCCGCGAGGCTGCGCTTGGTCGCCGTTCCATAGAGCGCGAGGGCCCCGAACATCCCGGCCGTCACGAGGAATGTCGAGGCGATCGACGTCCCGGTGTACGCCAGAAAGATGAAAGAAAGGGTCGCGCCGTTCAAGGCCGAGTACAGCAGGAAGAGTCCCGCCGCGGTGCTCGCGGCCATCTTGTTGATGCGCGAGGAAAGGTAGAAGACGAGACCGAGCTCGGCGATCATCAGGCCGAAGAACAGGATCCTGTTGCGGACGATCGCCTGGACCAGCGTCGGCGAGCTCGCCACGCCGAGCGCCACCGTCGCCGTAATCGCGAGCCCGACGCACATCCAGCCGTAGACCTTGCGCAGGAAGGCCGTCACGCGCTCGGCCGAAGCGACGCCGGTCGCCGCGATGGCCGCCTGGGGTGTCATTTGAATCTGGTCCATGTCTGTTAATCCTCCGAAGAGCGGGATTCTATCCCCCGGCCAGGATCCGGTCAGTTGACCTTGTAGCGCAGCGTCTCGAGCAGGTGCAGGGCGATCGGGTCGCCCGGGTTCTCGGCGAGCGCTCCCTCGAGCTCGATGAGCGCCTCGGCGACCTCGCCACGCGCCGCCCGCAGCCGGCCAAGGTTGAGATACGGAAAGTGCCTCGGCTCGTAGCGCGCGGCGGTCTTGGCCTTACCAAACCATTGGATCGCCTCGTCGGAGCGGCCCTGTTCCATCAGGTAGCAGCCGATGTCGTTGTAAGGATTGCCGAACTCCGGGTCGGTTGCGATCGCCTTGTGGCACTCCACGATGGCATCGTCGAGGCGTCCGGCGAAGGAGTAAGCCCAGCCGCGGAACGTGTAGGCCTCGGCCGTGGGATGCGTCTCGAGCGAGCGCGTGAACAGCGCGATCGCCTCCTCGAGCTCGCCGGCGAGAAGTCGGGCCGTGCCTTCCCGCCAGAGCTCGAGCGCCCGATTGAATCCCTCGTTCACTTAACGCATCACCAAGGATCGATTATCCACCGGGACTACAATCGCCGACGGTGCTGACCTGAGCGACGAACGCAAGTACCGCCACCGCGGCTACCAGGACTCCGGATCGGACTCCTCGGGGCCTCGCGCCCCGAGCGGCCCGCGCCCGCCCCGCAAAGAGGGACCGCGCGGCCGCGGAGCGGACCAGGACAAGGCGGTCGTCTTTCGCTGCAAGCACTGCGGCGAAAAGGCGCTCGATGTCGACTCGATCGGCGTCGCGGCCGCCTGCCGCAAGTGCGGCGGGGCGCTGCACGCCTGCAGCCAGTGCGGAAACTTCGACACTTCGGCCCGGTTCGAGTGCGCGCAGCCGATCCCGGAGCGGATCGCGTCGAAGCAGGCCGCCAACACGTGCACCTTCTACATACCGGCCAAGTCCTTCGACCTGACCGGCAGCCGCGGCGTCGGCGCCACCCCGGACGATGCGCGGGCGGCGTTCGACAACTTGTTCAAGAAGTGACGGGGCCGCAGGCCCCGTCATCCTGAGGGCCCGGCAGGGCCCGAAGGATCCCTTTAGCCGCCGCACTGCGGCTTGGAAAGGGATCCTTCGCTTCGCTCAGGATGACAAGAGGCCCGCCGCTCGCACCGCCCGCCGCAGCACGTCCCGCAGCATCCGCTGCGTCAGCTTCCCCGTGAAGGTGTTCTGCTGGCTCGGGTGGTACGTCGCGAACAACAAGTCCTCGCCGATCCGAAACCGCGCGCCGTGGGCAAAGCGCGGCTTTGGCTTCAAGATCTCGGCTCCGGATGCCGCGAGCACGCGCAGGCACGCACCAAACCCCGTCGCCCCGAGCGCCACGAGCACGCGCGGCGACGCGAGCGCCACAAACTCCGCCTCGAGGTAGCCGCGGCAATTCTCGAGCTCTTCGGGTTTCGGCTTGTTGTCCGGCGGCGCGCAACGGCACGCCGCAGAAAGCAGCGCCCCGTGCAGCTCGAGGCCGTCGCCGCGCGCCACGGAGGTCGGCTGATTCGCCAGGCCGACGGCGTGGAGCGCCTCGAACAGAAAGTTGCCGGACTCGTCGCCCGTGAACATTCGGCCGGTGCGATTGGCGCCGTTCGCCGCGGGAGCAAGCCCAACGATGAGGATCCGCCCCGCGACATCTCCGAATGCAGGGACGGGCCGTGCCCAATACTTCTCCCCCGCAAAACGCCGCGGAGGATTTCGCGCCGCCTCCTCCCGCCACGCCACGAGCCTCGGGCAGCGCCGGCAGGCGACGAGGCTCACTTCTTGGCGGGCAGGCCCTTCGGGACGCCCATCGAGCGCCAGCGCTTCTTCTTCTCTTCCCAGTCGTCCAGCGCGCGCTTGCGATTCACGGCTGCCGCGGAGGCGCGCCGATCATCTTCGTGTTCGGCGGGCGCAGCCGGGGCGCCCGGGTCCTCGAGGGATTCCTTCGTTTCCGTCACGGGGCCATTCTAACCGCGGGTACCGACCGCTACTGAACGACCAGGCTCCCGATCATCCCCGCATGCTGCTCCGGATCCCCTCCGCAGCTGCTCTGCGTGCAGACGAAGGGATGGGCTCCCCGCTGGTAGGCCTGGGGCGTGAAGGACTGGATGACGAAGTCGTGCCCCGCCGAAATGTCGTCGGTCGAAGGCAGCCCGAGGTCGCTGACGCCTGAGAAGCCGTGGCGGGCGTTGACCGTGCCGGCAGCGTCCACGTTGCGGAAGATCAGCGTGTACGTGACGCCGACCTCGAGCGTGAGCGGCGGCGATATGGGTCCGCCCGGCGAAAAATCCCACGCATGCACGCTCACGACGACCGTCACCGGGGCCGGCGTGGGAGTCGGGCTCGGGGTCGCCGTCGCCACGGCCATCGGTGTGGGTGTCGCGGTCGAGGCCGGCCCGCTCAGCGTGTTTGCGTTGTCGCAGCCGGCGAGCGCGAGGATGAGAACCGCCGAGGCCAGTGCGGGCAAACAACGCGACATCCGGATTGGACGACCGGAGCGCGATTGAGTTGACAGCCCGGCTACTCGACGACGACCGTGCCCTGCATCATCGTCCCGTGGACGAGGCAGAAGTACGGAAAGCTCCCCGCCGACGCGAACGTGTGCTGGTACGTCGTGTCGTGGCCGATTCCGGAGTCCCAGAGCCCATCCGGGACGCAGCCGAGCGGACAGGTCCCCGAGGTCGCGGAGTGGGACCCGTTGACCCACACCCATTCGATCGTGTCGCCCGCGTGGATTGTGCTGGTCGCCGTCTGGCTCGCCGAGTCCACGAAACCGTTCGCGGGAAGGCCCCCCTGGCCCCGCCCGACGTAAACAACCCGTGGCGGCCCGGGCGTCGGCGTGGGACCGCCGGGCGTCGGCGTCGCGGTCGGGCCCGTCATCGTGTCTTCGCACCCGACGCACACGCCGAGAACGATCGCGAAGACCAGCGCGGCGCGGGCTGCCCTCAGCGTCAGTGCCATGCCGCGCACTGTAACGCCCGGACGAAGCTTCCTCATCCTCCTATTTGAGGCTCCGAGCTCCGCGCGTCGCGCGCACTTATAATCCGAGCCCACCGTGACCTCCCCGTCCTTGCAACTCGAACGCCTGCGCCGCGGCTGTGTCGACCTGATCGACGAGGCCGACCTTGCCCGCAAGATCGCCCGCGGCCCCGTGACCGTCAAGGTCGGTTTCGATCCGTCCGCGCCCGACATCCACCTCGGCCATACCGTGATCCTGCGCAAGATGCGGCACTTCCAGGACGCCGGCCACCGCGTCGTTTTCGTGATCGGCGACTTCACCGCGATGATCGGCGATCCCTCGGGCAAGAAGGCGACGCGCCCGCAACTGACGCGCGAGGAGGTCGCCGCCAACGCGAGCACGTACACGAAGCAGGCCTTCAAGATCCTCGACGCCGAGAAGACCGTCATTGATTTCAACGACCGGTGGCTCGGAGCCCTCGGCGCGGCCGGCTTCGTGCGCCTGGCCTCGCGCATCACGGTCGCCCGCATCCTCGAGCGCGACGACTTCCAGAAGCGCTGGAAGGCGCAGCTGCCGATCGCGCTGCACGAACTGCTCTACCCGCTGGCCCAGGGCTACGACTCGGTGGCGCTGAAGGCCGACGTCGAGCTCGGCGGCACGGACCAGCTCTTCAACCTGCTCGTCGGCCGCGACCTGATGCGGGCCGAGGGGATGGAGCCGCAGGTCGTCATGACGCTGCCGCTGCTCGTCGGGACCGACGGCGTCGAGAAGATGTCGAAATCGCTCGGCAACGCGATCGGCGTGCTCGATGCGCCGGGCGAGATGTTCGGCAAGGTCATGTCGATCCCGGACGCGCTGCTCTGGAGCTGGTACGAGCTCTTGACCGACATCCCTTCCGCCGAGATCGCCGAGCGCCGCAAGCGCGTCGAGCAGGGCGGGGCGAACCCGCGCGACGCCAAGGCCGAGCTCGGCCGCTCGATCGTTTCGGACTTCCACGGCGCCGACGCCGCCCTGCGCGCCGAGGAGGACTTTCGCCGGGCGTTCTCGCGGGGCGAAGTGCCGGAGGACGTCGAGACCCGAACGCTCGCCGCCGGCGAAGGCGCCTCCGCCGCGAAGGCTCTCGTCGCCCTCGGCCTGTGCCCCTCGATGCGGGAGGCGCGCCGCAAGATCGCCGAGGGAGCGCTCAAGGTCTACGCGGATGGCTCGACCGATGCGACCGAGGTGAGGGATCCCGAAGCCGGCCTCGCCGTGCCGGGCGCCGCGACGGTCCTGCGCCTGGGCCGGCGCTTTATCCGCGTGGCCTGGGCGAAATAGGCACGACCGACCCGCCCGCCCTGTCGGCCGCCCCCGTGTCGACACCGACCTTCGCGCGCGGCCGACAGCCGCGGCAGATCCCCCGCAGCTGGTGGGAGTGCGAGAGGAGGATGAATCCGTGGTGCGCGGCCACGTCGTCCTGCAACGCTTCGATGCGCGCCTCGAAGAACTCGATCACGCGGCCGCACTGGTCGCAGATCAGGTGGTCGTGGTGGTCGCCGGCCCGCAGGCGCTCGTACCGATAGCCGGCCTCGCCGATCCGCAGTCTGCCCACGATGCCCGCGTCCACCATCAGCTCGAGCGTACGGTAGATCGTCGCGCGCGAGATCTTCTTGTGCTTGGCGCGCAGCCGCATCAGCAGCTCGTCGGCCTCGACGTGCTCGTGCCGACTGAAGATCTCGTCGAACAAGGCCTGGCGCTCGGCCGTGAGCTTGAGGCCCCGCCGTTCGAGGTACTTACGGAAAATCTGCAGTTCGCGGCGTTCCATGTAATTGCGACTCTGTCTCAATTGCGATATTCTTCACGGTCCCCGGCAGTTGTCAAGCGCCGGGTAGAAGGGGCCGACTCAATGTGGCAGGGATTCACCATCGCTCTGCGGGAGGGAATCGAAGCGTTCCTGATCGTCGCCCTGACCCTCGCCTACCTGAAGCGAACCGGCCGCCCCGCGCTGGCAAAGGCCGTCTATGCCGCGATCGCCGTTTCGGTCCTCACCTGCTCGGCCGCGGGCTTTCTCTTCTCGAAGGCCGCCAACCAGCCGCTCTGGGAAGGGATCCTGGCGCTCGTCGCGGCGGTGCTGGTGGGTAGTCTGCTCGTCTACATGAAGCGGGTTTCGAAACACTTGAAGTCGGACATCGAGTCCCGAATCGAGTCGAAGGCGGCCGGCACTCCCACCCGGGCTTTCTGGGGCGTCTTCGCGTTCGCCCTGATCATGATCACGCGCGAGGGCATGGAGACGGCGCTCCTGATCGCGACGGCGTTCTTCCAGCTGAAGTCCGTTGCCGTCGTTGCGGGGCTCGCGCTCGGCCTCGCGGCCGCGGCCGCCATCGGGATCCTGTGGACGCGCATCGGCAAGAACGTGGACCTGAAGACGATTCTGAACGTCTCGGCCGTCTTCCTCGCGATCTTCCTTGTACAACTCGTTCTCTACGGTGTGCACGAGCTCTCCGAGGCGCGGCTGCTTCCAGCGTCCCAGGCGATCAACGACGCTACCGAGATCCTCGGGCCCGACGGCACGATCGGCCACATCCTCGCCTACGCACTCGCCGTGATTCCGACGGCCTGGCTTGGCGCGCTCTGGTGGAAGCGCCGACGCGCCGCGCGCGCCGCAGCCGACGCGCCCCGCGTCAGCGCGGCATAGGGGCAGGCGCAGGGGCAGGAGTCGCAGCGGCCGGAGCGGGCTCGCGCCCCGACCGCAGCATCGCCTCGATCACGGCCTCCGACACTCCCGCCGCGCGCAGCTTCTGGATCTCCGGAGTCGTCAGCGAGTAGGGCGTGTGCTCGCGCTCGACCTTCGCGAGCAGCTCCGCGTTAGACGCTCCCTTTTCTTTCGCCGCGACGATTCCGGCGTAGGGCCGCTGCCCCGCGGGCGGCGGACCCGAGTACGCCTGATCCGGCACGATCGCCGCCGGGCCCGATCCCGACGCCAGCGTCGGGAGCTTTCGGAGGAAGCCGTTCGGGTGCTTCGACCCGGCGCCGCTGCCGCACTTGTCGTCGGCCGCGTGCGTGAAATGGATGAGGTCCTGGCCCTTCGGCACGTGGACGTACTCGCCCTGGATCTCGATCCGATCGCCGACCGAAAGCGCCACCGGCTCGCCGCCGCACGAAAGGTCGTGAACGAC
>JANMBR010000080.1:0-10658 GCA_031360505.1 Acidobacteriota bacterium | reverse complement strand
ACGGTGCCCCAGATGATGCCGAACACCGTGAGGAACGTGCGCAGCTTCTGGCTGCGGACGTCGCGCCACATCTGCCGGACGGCGTCGCGGACGGAGAGCATGGCTTCGGGCGCGTTAGTCGACGGCCGAGGTCATCTTCTTCGGCGGCCGCTCGATGACCTTTGCTCCGAGCTCGAGGCCCGCTACGACTTCCGTGTTCAGGCCGTCGGAAATGCCGAGCTTGACCTCGACCTTCCTGGGGGGCTCCTTGGGCTTGGCCGCGGGCAGCTCGACGAACGTCTTCTTGCCGCCGTCCTCGAAGATCACGACGCGCTCGGGGATCGTCGGCACGTCCTTCTTCTCCCGGATGATGAGATCCGCATTGGCGGAGTACCCGGCGCGCAGCGTGATGTTCGAGGTCGGCTCGAGCTCGATCTCGACGTCGAAGAGGGTTGCGCCCTCTTTCTGCTGGGCCTGGGGGGCGATGCGCGCGATCTTTCCGGTCACGACGTCGGTGGGCAGCGCGCCGACCTTGATGCGGGCCGGCAGCCCCGAGCGCAGCTTGCCGACGTCGATCTCGTCGACCGTGCCCTTGAAGATCAGATCGCTCATGTCCGCGATCGCCGCGAGCTCCGTGCCGGGCTGGTAGGAAGTCAGCGGCACGACCGGATCGCCGGGGTTGACGGCGCGGGTCAGGATCGTTCCGGCCGCGGGCGAGCGGATGATCGACTCCATGTCGATGCCCTCGGTCGAGCTGCGTCCCTTGCGCGTCAGGTCTCGCTGCTGCTCCGCCTTGGCCACGGCGACCTTGGCGAGCTCGAAGGCCTCCCGCTTGACGTCGAGGTCCGATTTCGGCAGCACGCCTTCCTTCGAAAGCTGCTGCGAGCGCTCGAATTCCGCGCGGGCCCGCTCGTACGAGGCGCGGCTCGAGTCGAGCTGGCGGTCCACGTCGGTCAGCTCCTGCGGCGTCGGGTCCGGCGCGATCTCGAAGAGCGGATCGCCGGGCTTGACCTTGTCGCCGACGTTGACGAGGCAGCGCTTGACGAGGCCGGAGATCTTCGACTTGACCGAGAATTTCTGGCGCGGCTGGATCTGGCCGACGGCGAGCGCTTTTTCCGTAATCGAGCCCTTTTCGACCGTCACGAGCTTGGTGTCGCCGTCGCCCTTGCTGCCGCGGGTCAGCGCGTAGAGGCCGGCCGCCGCCGCCACGAGGACGACGAGCAGCAGCAATGTCTTGAAGAGTTTGGACATTCCGTCCTCCCTGGAAAGCAAGCGCCGTACGCGCAAGCTCATGCTGGATCTTTCGCCTGTGCCTTCGAATGGGAGTTACGCACCGGGAGCCGTGAAGTTCCTCCGCTTCTCCGGCGGATTCCATGGCTGGAGCCGGTCGAAAACGCCTCACAGATCGGATATCATTGCAGCGGAAGGGGTTGCGCGTGATCCGAGCCGAGCGTCTCTATCTGCGCTCCATCGAGCGGGACGACCTCCAGCGCTGCCAGGACTGGATGAACGACGAGGAACTGACCTCGACGCTGGCGCAGCGCTACCCCGTATCGCTCGCGCGGGAGGCGGACTGGGTCGAGCGCGCGACCCGCGGGCAGGATGTGTCCGAGCTCCATTTCGCGATCTGCCTCGCGCAGGGTGACCGGCACGTCGGCAACTGCGGTCTCGTCGCGATCGACCGCGACAACCGGACCGCGACGCTCGGCATCTTCATCGGGGAGAGGGACTGCCGCGGTCAGGGTTTCGGCGAGGAGGCGGTCCGCGCGCTGTGCCGATTTGCGTTCGGCGAGATGAGTCTGCGCAAGATCCGCCTGGACGTGCAGGTCGCCAACGCGGCCGCCGTGAAGATGTACGAGCGCGTTGGCTTCCGGAGCGAGGGCGTCCTGCGGCAGGAAATCTTCCGGCTAGGCCGGGCGCTCGATGTCCTGCGCATGGGGCTGCTCGATTTCGAGATCTCCTGAGGCGACGTCGGTGCCCGCCCCCGAGTACCGCTTCTGGACCGAGTGGCGCGTGGCGGGAACCGTCGAGGAAGTGGCAGGAGTTCTTTCGGACGTGCGAGAGCTCGCGCGGTGGTGGCCCTCGGTCTACCTCGACGTCGTGGAGCTCGATCCGGGCGCCGAGGGCGGGGTCGGAAAGCGCGCCCGCCTCCACACGAAGGGCTGGCTGCCTTACACGCTCGATTGGGAGCTCTCGGTCATCGAGTCGCGTCATCCGAAGGGATTCACGATCGAGGCGACCGGTGACTTGTCAGGACGCGGCGTCTGGACGCTCGAGCCCTCGGGTGCCTGGACGCTCGTGACGTACGACTGGCGCGTGTGGGCGCAGAAGCCGCTGCTCCGGGCGCTTTCGCCATTCTTCCGGCCCCTGCTCGCGGCGAACCATCGCTGGGCGATGCGAAAAGGGGAGGAGAGCCTTTCCCTCGAGCTCGCGCGCCGGAGGGCCGCCACGCCGGCCGAGCGGGCCCGTATCCCCGCCCCTCCGCCGCCCACGAGCCCCTCGCCACTGCTCGTCATCGGGGCCGGCGCCGCCCTCGGCCTGGCCGCGTACGGGCTGCTGCGGCTTGCCTTTCCTCGCCGTCGGCACTGCTGGCGCTAAGGGGCCGTAGGGGCGGTTTTGCGGCCGTCCGCATCTGTCACGGAGTTGCGGAGGCGGGCGGGGCAAGCCCCGCCCCTACGGCACGGAAAACGATCGGGTAATTCACCGCCGGGCGAGTCGCCCCGAGGAGTACGATTACCTTCCCTTGAGCATCGACCTGAATGCGGACGTTGGCGAGGGGATGGACGACGCGGCGCTCATGCCGTTCGTCACCTCTGCAAACGTCGCCTGCGGTCTTCACGCCGGCGACGCAACGGTCATGGACGGCACCGTGCAGCTCGCGCTCGCCAACGGTGTCCGCGTGGGAGCGCATCCGGGTTACGCGGACCGCGAGCACTTCGGCCGCGTGGCGGTCGAGCTTCCCGCCGAAGCGGTGGAGAACCTCGTGCTCTACCAGGTCGCGGCGCTCGACGGTTTCGTGCGCTCGCGCGGCGGCACGCTCACGCACGTCAAGCCGCACGGCGCGCTGTACCACAGCGGCGCGGAGTTTCCCGACGTCGCCCGCGCGATTGCCGAGGGAGTGCGCCGCTTCCGTCCAAGCCTCGTGCTCGTTGGCGCTGCGGCCTCGATGCTGATCGAAGCCGGACGCGAGGCCGGGCTCGCGGTGGCGGAGGAGGCGTTCGCCGATCGGCGCTACCTGGCCGACGGCTCGACGGTCCCGCGCGGCGACCCTCGCGCCCTCATCACGGACCCCGACGAGGCGGCCGAGCAGTCGGTCCTGCTCGCGCGCGACCGAGTCGCGATCGCCGTGGACGGAACGCGAATCCCGGTCCGCGCCGACACGATCTGCCTGCACGGCGATACGCCCGGCGCCGAGAGGATCGCGCGCCGCATCCACGAGCGTTTCCGCGCCGAAGGGATCCGGATCGCGCCCCTCGATCCGGGCCGGGCGAGCCGCCGCGAAGGGGTCGTGATTCCGCCGGGCTGACCTGGCGAAAGCCCGACCCTGTAGAATATTCATACCCATGAGCACCAAAGAGGCGGAGCTTCCGGAAAAGGAAGACGAGCGGGGCTGGCGCGACCGGTTCGGCGAGGTGGCCGCGGCCGGCCAGACGCTCTTCGCGACACGCCTGGCGATCCTGCGCGAGGAGCTCTCCGACAAGGCGGCGTTCGCGGCTCGGGGGCTCGTCGCCGCCGTGATCGCGGCGGCGCTCGGCATCGGGGCCCTGCTGCTGCTCGCGGCGCTGCTCGCGGCCCTGCTGGCCGGTCTCTTCAAGAGTGTCGTTCTCGGAATCCTCGCGGCCGTCATCCTGTATGGCGTCGGCGCCGTCGTCGCGGCGTGGTTCGGCTGGAAGGCGTTGACGCAAGTTCGCCCGCTCGAATTTCCGGCAGTGACCGAAGAGCTCGCGCGCGACTGGAAAGCCGTCGCGGCGTCGCTGTCGGAGCCCGCATCGGATTCGGAGGACGACGGACCGGACGAGCCGATCGACGACCTCGAAGAACGCTTCCGGGCGGGCGCGGAATGAACGGTCGCGAGGAGCGGATGGAAGCCCTGCGCCGCCGCGCGGCGGTCGAGCGGGAAGATCTCGCCGAGGCGCTCGCCTGCGCGCGCGACGGCGCAGCCTCGTTTCGTAACCGGTGGCGCTATGCGGGCTGGGCGGCCTCGGGCCTGGCCGCCGCCGCGACCGCGGGCTGGAGGCTGTTCGGAAGAAACTCGCTGGCCGCAAAGGCCGGGCGAATCGCCTCCGCGGCATCGCTGCTGCTCGGCATCGGCCGGGGAGTCCAGCGCGTGCGCCGGTTTTGGTAGGTCGTCGCTACCGCTCGCTTCGCTCGCTCTCGCTCCCGCAGCGCGAGGCTCCTCCCTCCCTTCGGTCGGGAGACTCCTCGCGCCGCGTGCGAAGAGTCGCGGTGCGGCCTTTGGAGGATCGGCGGTTTAGGTGATCTGCAAGATCCGGCGCGCGATCTCTTCGTAGGCCTTCCCGTCGGGGTGGTAGTGGTCGGCGGAGAGTCGGTCGGGGCGTCCCTGGAAGAGGTCGAACGTCGGGACGACGGTCACGTTTGGAAACGACAGCGCGGTTTCCGTGATGAGCGTGTTCCACTGGAGGATCACCGAGGCGCCGACCCGGCCAGGCCCATTGTCGCCGTCGAAGGGATCGTAGAGCCCGAGGACGCAGATGCGCGCGCTCGGGTTCGCGTCTCGCAGGTCCGCGAGGATCGTCCTCAGGTTCTGCGCGTAGCGGACGCGCGAGGCTGCGAGGGCGTCGGCGACGTCGGTCGGCTCGGCGCCGCGCGTGAGGCTGTGCGAAAGATCGTTGCCTCCGACCGAGACGAGGATGAGGCTCGCGCCCGCTGCGAGCGCGCGGACGTTCGTGGTTTCCACGAGCGCGAGCACCTCGGGTGACTCCATGCCATTGACGGCGAGGTTCGCGATCTCGGCCGGTCCCCTCTTCCGGAAAGCTTCGAGCACGTTGACCCCGAATCCCTTCCCGGTTTCGTCGCCGGTGCCCTTCGCCAGCGAGTCGCCGACCACGAGGATGCGAAAGACGCCGCCCTTTGCGGCGGCAGAGGCAGCCGCCTCGGGTTTCGCCGGCGGCGGTGGGCCGATTGGTTGTCCGGTCGCGCCGCGCAGGGCGAGCACGAAGCCCGTGCCGAAGAGAAGCGCCGCCGCGATCCCGATGGAAAGGGGAGCGGTCCAGAGCCAGAAGCGCGACAACCCGCGGGCCATGCGAGCGGGGATGATACGTTGATTCGGTGAGCACGGCGGGCACTCTGTCGGGGTCCTCGGGCGAGATCGTCCTCTCGGCCGAGCACCTGACCAAGCGCTTCGGCAGCCGCGAGGCGGTCGCCGACGTGTCCTTCGACGTGCGCGCCGGAGAGGTCTTCGGCTTCCTTGGGCCCAACGGCGCCGGGAAGACCACGACGATCCGCATGCTGGTCGGCCTCGCGCGCCCCGACAAAGGCCGTGTGCGGATCCGCGGCCTCGATCTCTCGCGCGACTTCGAGAAGGCGATGGGGCACGTGGGCTGCATCGTCGAGGCGCCCGACCTCTACAAGTACCTGACGGGGCGCGAGAACCTGCTCCACTTTTCCCGCATGCTGCCCGCGGGCGCCGCACAGCGGATCCCGGAGCTCGCGCGGCTGGTGGTGCTGTCCGAGCGGCTGGACGACAAGGTCTCGACGTACTCGCTCGGCATGCGGCAGAGGCTCGGGATCGCCCAGGCCCTTCTCGGAAACCCCGACATCCTGATCCTCGACGAGCCGGCAAACGGCCTCGATCCGGCGGGCATCCGCGAGATCCGGCAGCTCGTGCGCCACCTCGCCTCCGAGCGCGGCATCGCCGTGTTCGTGTCGAGCCACCTGCTGTCTGAGGTCGAGCTGACGTGCGACCGCGTCGCGATCATCCACCGCGGCCGTACGCTCGCGTCCGGCCCCGTGCGCGAGCTCGTCGATCGCGTGGCGTCGGATCGCCTGCGGCTGATTGCCCGGCCGGCAAGGCGCGCGATGGAAATTCTGGCGCCCTTCGGCGCGGCCGAGATCGCCGCCGAGGAGACGGGCGCCGATGGCGAGGGAGCGATCGACGCGCGAATCCCCAAAGAAAAGGTTCCCGACGCGCTGCGCGCGCTCACGGCGGGGGGCGTGGACGTCTTCGCCGTCGAGCGGTCGCTCGCGTCGCTCGAAGAGGTGTTCCTCGAAGTCACGGGAGGAGAAACGGTATGAGATTTCCCGGGCTTGTCGAGAACGAGATCCTGAAGTTCGCGCGGCAGCGACGCTTCCGCGTCGTGGTGCTCATCCTGGTGGCGCTGATCGGCCTCATCGTGTTCGCGCAGTCGCGGGGCCGCCAGCGCTTCCTTGGCGGCAAGGACTGGCACGTGGAGACGCAGGAGCGGATGGCGCGGATCCAGAACGGGCTGCGCGACGGCCGCATGCCGGAGACGATGCAGCGCTGGGCGCGCTTCGAGCTCGATCGCCTCCAATACCACCTCGGGCGCGACGTCAACCCGGACGCCATTTCGGGGCCGCTCTTCGTCCGCGGTTTCGCCAACGCGGCGAGCTACCTGCTGCTCCCGCTGCTCGCGATCGTGTTCGCGTCCGACGTCGTGTCGGCGGAGTTCGCGCAGGGCACGATCAAGCTGCTCCTGACGCGCCCGGTCGGCCGCGCGCGCGTGCTCGCGTCGAAGCTCGTTGCGGTCCTGCTCGCGATCACACTCACCGTGCTCTTTGGCGGCGTCGTGGCGTATTTGTTCGGCGGGATCGCGTACGGCTATGGAGGGTGGGAGGCCCCCGTGCTGACGGGGTTCCGGTCCGCGGGCGAGCGCCTCGACCCGGCCGCCGTGCGTTCGATTGCGCTCTGGAAGGACACGGTCCTCGCCTACGGCCTTGCGTGGTTTGCCGCGCTCTCTGTCGGGGCGCTCGCGCTCTTGACGAGCGTTCTTCTGCGTTCGACCGCGGCGGCGATGGGGACGATGCTCGCGGCGCTGATCGCGGGGACGATCCTGCCGCGCCTGGCGCCTTCGTGGGAGACGCAGAAGTATCTCTTCGTGACGAACCTTCCATTGCCCGACTACTACTCGGGAACGCCGGCGCCGATCCCGGGATTGACGGTCGGTTTCGCGGCGGCGACGCTCGCCGCGTGGGCCGTGGCGGCCCTCGCGACGGCGTTTTTCGTCTTCGTCAAGAGGGACGTCCTGGCCTGAGCGGACTGGTATAAACTGCCCGGCCCTTGGAGGAAACCATGAAGCTCGATCCCAGGCAGTCCCACTACGTTCTGCAGATGCTGATTGCGCGGCGCAAGGTCGGCGCGCGGCACGTCCGGGAGATCCTCCGGGAATGGCAGAAAGAGATTTCCACCCTGCGCGAGCGCCTCGCGACGCTCGAGGAGCTCGGCGTCCGGGGCGTGGAGAAAGCCGGCCGCAAGCTTGCGGCCAAGGCCGGGCGCGCCGAGGCGCGCGTGTAGCGCCGCCTTTCGCCCAAGGTGCGGGCGCTGCGGCGCCAGCAGGGCCAGTACATGGGCCTCGTGCGGCGCCTGAAGGAATCGGAGAAGGCCCGCATTCGCGCTGTTCGCGAAAAGAAGGGGCTTCCAGCGGCCATTCGTCTTGCCCTCTCCCTCGGCCGGTAGGGATCCTTGCAGCAGCGTTGGAACCGGGCCCGAAACGGGGTACGCTTCTTTCTTCAAGTCTGATGGCAGAGAGGAAGACCGATCCACCGGCCTCCGGCAAGTCGGGCCCGCTGGACGTACCGAAGTTGGCTCGCAAGCTCAAACCGGAACAGTACGAGCTGAAAATCCGGTGGGAGAAGGCGCGCCAGGTCCTCGATGTCTCGCCGACGGGGGTGCGCTTCGACTTCGACACGCCGCTGAAGGTCGGAACGAAATACCCGATCAGCCTGACGGCTACCGGCGTGTCCTTCTCGACGACGCTCGAGGTCTCGCGCTGCCAGCTGACGGTCGAGCCGCCGAGCGGCCGCTTCTTTCGCGTGACCGGGCGATTCTTTCCCTACGTGGAGTGACCCGGCTTTCCGAAGCGGTACGCCACGTGCCACGCGGATAGGCGCGCCTCCCGGTCGTTGACCAGGCCTTCCTTCTCGAACGCCTTCTTCAGGTCTCCGAGCTCCATCCGGTGGATCGCCGGCGTGCGCGGTCCCAAGACTTTTCGCAGCACCGTCACGACCCATAGCGATCCGCCCGGGGCGAGCTTCTTCAACGCGGCCTCGAAGACCGAGCGCGAGCCGACCCGGCTTTCCTGCCAGAGCAGAATGAAGTCGAAGGCCTCCTTGATCGAGCGGACGTAGCGCGCCTCGGACGAGCGGATCGACTGCTGCGGCGAGGCCGCGGCCGTCAGCATCTGTTCGAGCTCGGCAGGCGCGTCGACGAGCAGCACCGCGGTGGCGGCGGCGAGATCGAGCCGTCCGGTGATTTCGGCCGCGCCGCGATAGGGGACCATTCGGCGATTGTACGTGCCCCGGGGTGCGGCATACTTTTCCCTTGCCCGAGATCCGGTTCGGCACGGCGAGCTTCGCGTACGAGGGGTGGAAGGGCCTCGTGTACCACGAGCGCTACCGCGCCGCGACGTTCAAGGTCGAGTGCCTGCGCGAGTACGCGCGGTTTGCGCCGTTTCGCGCGGTCGAGTTCGATTTTCCGTTCTACCGTCCGCCTTCGGAGGCGCAGCTGACGCGCTATGCGGCGGCGCTGCCCGCGGGGTTCCCGGTCGTCTCGAAGGTCTGGGAAGAGATCACGATGCCGCGCTTTCCCGGGCCGCGGCACGGCGCGCGGTCCGGGCGCGACAATCCACGGTACCTCGACGCGCGCGCCTTCCGCGAAGAAGTGCTCCCCGCGTACGAGAAGGCGTTTGCTGGCCACATGGGCCCGTTCGTCTTCGAGTTCCCGACCGAGTGGCAGCCCAGCCCCAAGCGGCGCGCTGAGTTTCTCGGGAGACTCGACGGGTTTCTTGCCGAGCTTCCGGCGCAGCACACATACGCGGTCGAGATCCGCACGCCGGCGTACTTTGCCCGCGACTACTTCGACGTCCTGCGCCGACGCGGCACAGCCCATGTCTTCAACTGGTGGACGCGGACTCCGGCGTTGCTCGAGCAGTGGGAGGCCGCGCAGCCCCTGCCGGGAAAGCTCGCCGTCGCGCGGATCCTGGTTGCTCCTGGGGTCCCGTACGAGCAGGCCGTCGCACGCTTCCGTCCGTACGACCGGATGCAGGCCCCGCGCGAAGACATGCGCCGCGACGTCGTTCGCCTCATCCGCCACATCACCGAGGCTGGCGCCGACGCCTTCGTGCTCGTCAACAACCGCGCCGAAGGTTGCGCCCCCCTGACCGTCCGGGCGCTGGCCAGAGAGCTCGGCATCGAGATCCCGGAGGAGCCGCCGCACGGCTTGTTCTAAATGGGGTCAGGTCTCTCAAAGTGTGACTTTGAGAACCACTCCGGCTTACGCGACGCTGAGGCCCAAAGTCACACTTTGAGAGACCTGACCCCTACTTGCGGGCCTTGTTGAAAGTCCAGGCGAGGTAGCCGACGAAGCCGGCGCCGGCGAGCAGAACGAGCACGCTCGTGCCGGGCGAGAGGCGGCGGACCATCGTGTAGAGGAGATAGAAGATTGCGCCGAAGATCGGGAGGGAGAGGATCCCAACGACCGTGACGAGGGATCGGGACTTGCGGCGCGCCTCGATGGGCACGACTTTCATGAGCTCGAGCTTCTTCGAGAGATCGGTCGGCAAAGCCGGCCGCTCGACCCACTTGAGGCCGTCCGGCGCTTCGAAGCCCTGCTTCAACTCCGCCGGGAAGACCTCGCCGCAGTAGACGCAGTGGTCGAGCCGCCACGCGGCCAGCGGGCGGCGGCATTTGGGGCAGCGGGGGCCGGCGGAGGGCGTGCTCATGCTTTTCCTGATCGATCGGGGACGCTTCGATTATACGGTTGCGCGAGCAATGACGCTTCCAAGGAGGTCTTTGGTGAAGGGCAGCGGCAGGGTGGTGGACTGGAAGGGCTGCGGGACCGCGCTCGTGACGCCCTTCGACGAGAAGGGCCGGATCGACTTCGGCGCCCTCGAGTCGCTCGTGAACGGACAGATCGTCGCCGGGATCGATTTTCTCGTGCCCTGCGGCACGACGGGTGAATCGGCCACGCTTTCCCGCGACGAGCGCAAGGCCGTCACCGCGGCGGTCGTGCACGCCGCCAACGGCCGAGTGCCGGTCGTGGCGGGAGCCGGGGGCAACCACACGGCGCGCGCCGTCTTCTGGGCGCGCGACGCCGCGGCGGCCAAGGCCGACGGCATCCTCTCGGTCACGCCGATGTACAACCGGCCGAGTCACGAGGGCCTCGTGCGACACTTCTCGGCGATCGCCGACGCGACCGACCTGCCGATCCTCGTCGGCAACGAGCCGGGCCGCACGGCCATGGACCTCGACGTCGAGACGATCCTGCGCCTCTCCGAGATTCCCCGCGTGGCCGGGCTCAAGGAAGCGTCCACCGACTTCGGCAAGATCGCCCGGCTCATGGCCTCGATCCCGGAGGGCTTCGCCGTCTTCGCGGGCGAGGACGCGACGGCGCTCGCCCTGGTCGCCCTCGGCGCCCGCGGCTTGATCTCCGTTGCCGCCAACGAGATTCCGAAGGAGATGTCCGAGCTCGTGCGCGCGGCCCT